>DASQFN010000102.1 GCA_035633115.1 Gemmatimonadaceae bacterium
CACGAGCTTCGGCACGTCGGAATCGGCCGCCAGCGACCATCCAGCACTCGCTGTTAGTAATCACGCGCGTAATAGAAACCGCGCGGGCTAGCCGCTACCCCTTTACGACGACCTTGACAAAATCGGCCTCATAGAAGCTGCAAGCGAAGTTCCAACGTTGCTTCAACTTACCGAGTCCTGGTCCGCGAGAAATGCCGGTTTTGTATCACCCGACTGTTGTTTTTCTATCATTTTTTGACGTTCCCGTAAAAGGTTTGTCAATAAGTTGGATCCTGGGAAAATGGAAGCGTCGATAGACAACCAGTCGTCAGATGGGACACGGCGCGTGCAAGCGGGTGAGATTTTGGCTCATGGATACCGGAGGTCGATCAAATTTTGGTAAACTTTGTACTTTGCTGATCATCGCCGCAGGCTCGGTTGCCGGCGTTGCGCTCAGCAATGGCCCCCCGCGCTGCGCCGTCGATGAGAATAGCAGGGCCGGCCTTGAGGATAGCCTGTTCGACGGTTATCCCGTCCTCAAGTAAGACCGGACCCTGTCTTAGTCTGGCTCTCCGTCGAAGGCGCTTCCACAGGAACCTCTTCTTTCGCTCGACGCCGCCGCCGCTCTGCGCGTTTGACGGTTTTCTCGGCAGCGTCAGCGCGATCTCCTTCCAGAATGTCCCTCTTTAGAACTTCCGCGATGAGCAGCTTGCGTATTTCGTCCTCGCTCACTTTGAGCCCCGGGAAAAGCCCGCGGAGCTGCCTCCTGATCATGGCAAGAGATGGTGCCTGCAAAATGATTTGTGCTACAACGTAACGACTCGTAGCCTCTTTATGCTTCCAATACAGATCGATCTGCGACGCGTTTCCGGCCTCCTTGCTGATTAAGTAAAGCCTCTCGAGTATCTCCGCGGTTTTGGACGACTGATCCAACAAGTCGATCTGAAAAACCAGATCATGATCGATGGGTTGCTCGAAGCGGATGCGGTGAGCCTGCCAAGCCACTCCATTTGTCAGGATTATCCATTCTACGCCCTCGCGCGATCCGTACTCGATCGCTTGGCGCAAATGGTTGTCCTTGAGATCAGTGCCGATGGATTTGACTTCGATTAGGTACTGGAGTCGCCCCCGGACCTTGACAGCGAGATCGCAGAATGTGCTGCGGATCGCGACCTCTGTTGTAATGTCCTCGTATTTGTCGTAACCGAGGATGTCCGAGAGCATATCCTTCACAATTACGGAGGTGTCAGACTCGTTCACATCCCGCTTCCGGGCGGATTCAAGAATCCTCTGGTATTTGCGTAACCCAGTTTTTGCCCGTACTTCGAAGCGACTCGGAACCAATGTCATGCGCGCCTCACGTTTTGCGTCCGCAACAACATGCGTGCTCACGCAAGTGCCAGCAACCGCGGCGTGAAGTGCCCGCCAAAGTTCGTATCGTCCCAGACAACCGCCGCTCTGCCAACGCCCTCCGTGACTAACGTCGAGGAGCTGCAACGGAACTAGCAGTTACCCTAGCGTTCGGCTCACCGGCCACCAAACCGTCCTTTGAGCTTGTTCAGCGGGACTTGATACAAAACCGGCAGTCCACCGATATAAAACCAGCACTGACAGCCAGCCTAGTTTGCGCTACGCTTGGTGGCCGACGAACGAATACGGGGCGGAGCGTCGAATAACATCGCGCGCGGACGTGATCGCATTCGATAACTCATTACGCTCGCCGGCAAAAATGGATCTGCTTCGAAGGGCGTTTTGAGGAGTTCTCGTAGCGCAGTCAAACTAACGTTGCCTCTGGAGGCTCTGTGGCTGAAGAAAGGCTTGTCATCTGGCATGGTATTCCAACCGGATCGCTTCTAAAAATCCTGGTCACGCCCGAAATGGCTACCGTCGAAGGCAGAGGCTTCTTCAAATCAGCATCGGGAAGCAAAACGCCGCTTCGATTGGGCGTGACGGAACTCGTTGATAACCCCCTCAGGGTCCCCATACGGCAGGGCGACCAATTCTTTCTGTTAATTGAGATGACCTACTTGTCGCCATCGGATACAAGTGTGGTCGTTGACGCGTCCATCGCAGATGCAGATGGGCAGCCAGTGACGAACGCGGATGGAAATGTGGTCACGCCGTTTCGTTGCGAGTATACGGGCAGCCTAGGCGGTGCAAACGCCACGGATGAAGTCCAATTCAACGTTCGAGGCGCGCGATGACCGGGGCGTGTGCTCGATGGAGTCTAATCCTCTGCATCTATCTTCTAGCGACACTGCCCGCGCAAGCTCAGCTCAATCAGACGTGCCCCGGAACAATGACGATCGGAGATTGCCTGAAACGCTTGATGGGCGAAGGTGCGGTCAAAGATGAAACTGCCAAGGCGGCCACCGGTGCAGATCTTCAGTCGGGCACCTTGAGCTCAGCAATTCGCGATTTCCTGCCGCGTGTAGCTGGCGCCGTTGTACGCCCGGGCGTAGAGGAGGACCGTACAGGTCTCGCCCTTCGTTTCAATCAACGCATTGCCTCAGCGACTGCACAGGTTGGTGTTGAGCTCAACGCCCCGGCGATTTACGCACCGTTGCTCGATTCAGTTCCCGGATCGGTTCGTGATGCCACGAAAGAGCGGCTTGAGAAATCCCTCAAGGATCAAGACGACGTCAGCGCGACGCTTGCGATAAACTGGGAGAGCCAGCGTCTCGGGCGAACGTTCGCGCCTCACCGCACGGAAGTCTCTCGACTAGTAGCGTCGATAGCAGAAGCTGGCGGCGTGGATGACGTCCTTGCACTCGGATCAATGACCGAGTTGGACGTTAGTGGGAAGCTGCAGCCAGCTCGACGCTCTGAGGAAGTCTGCAAGGATGCTAATGCTGCGCACGTTCAACTTGGTTGTTACCTACCGGCATTTGCGGACAGCGTGCGCAATGCACTCCGAGCCGAAGCGGAAGGCCTACTCGCAAGGCGTCAGTTGCGTCGAGCAGCAATGGCTGATGCAGGTCTTGACGCAATCAGCGCCTTACTGAACAATCAGCCGCAACTAAACGTGTCCGCCTCGTACCGTTACCGCGATGATCTCGTCGGTCCGCGCGAAGTTAAAGCTTCGTTTCGTTATGAGGGAAGCACGCGTAATCTCAACTGGCTGCGTAGTCAATGCCGGCGACTGACGGGCGAATGTTTCACGCCACTCGTCAACGACGAGGGAACGCGTGACGCTATCGCGCGTGCCGCCCGCTACTGGTTCGAGGGAAGCTTCGTTTATCGCCCGGCGCACGATATCTCGTTACCGCCTGACCTTGTCGCTATCGAGGAAACGCGTTCGAGTGAAGCGAACTTCGGAGTAGGCTATGGACAGTATTTCGGGAAATTGGCTGAAGGCACAAACCGACCTCGCATCGACCTCGACGCTTCCTACCGGCATCAGCTAACAGGAGAAATTCGTACAAATCGGGCGATCGCCAAGATTGCTTACACCCAGCCATTCGCAGACGCGG
Organism: Gemmatimonadaceae bacterium; assembly: GCA_035633115.1. NCBI lineage: Bacteria > Pseudomonadati > Gemmatimonadota > Gemmatimonadia > Gemmatimonadales > Gemmatimonadaceae > Gemmatimonadaceae bacterium. The sequence goes on from DASQFN010000102.1 coordinate 3,453, forward strand.
TTTCAGGAATCTTCCGGCGTGACTTGGGCGAACAAGCCGGAATACTTAGGCGAGGTACAGAAAGGCCGTCTCCGCCACGTTCGGGCTGACGTATAAGCTCGTCCAGTCGGGATAAAGAGAAGTGACCCTCGACGTTACCGCCGCTCTTGTGGAGCCGCCTTCAGAGCCGGTAGGTGACCCGAACGGTAAAGTGGGATCTGAGCGAGTCGAAGCACCAGCTCGGAGCGCGCCGGTCACAGATCCGGGTTTAGGTCAATGGCAGGACCGTTTGCGTCCTTTTATGCAGCGGATGTTGGGTTTGCTTAGCGGTATTTTCGTTATCGCCCTCTTCTGGCAAATGCACACCGTACAACAACGAGTTTTAGAGGGCTCGGAACTGAAACTGGATTCCAGCGCACTCGCCGGAATCGATTGCAGTTCACTTGGTCAGTCAGCCTTTGCATGTGCTCGATGGCGCACTCTCGCTGCTTTGGAGGCTAATGTAATGCAGCGCCGCTATCATCAAGCCACGGCGGCCTTGCTCGCTCGTTTGTGGTTCAAGGCACTGGGCTTCATCACAGGGATGATCCTCTGCCTCGTTGGGGCAGCGTTCATACTTGGCAAGATTAGCGACACGACGCCAGCGCAGTTACAAGGTGAGGCGCCCTCAGCAAAATTTCTGCTGACCACGACTTCGCCGGGAATCATTCTCGCAACACTCGGCACATTGCTCATGGTGGTCACGATTACCTCGAACCCTCCCACAGAAGTCAAGGACGGGGCGGCCTACAGCATTTACGATCGAATGATCGTTGGACCAGATACCGGGCTGTCGCCAACGACCGCCACCCCCCGACCGACTTACATCCCCGGGTTCACTGACACCGCGGCCAGTCCACCGGGGACACCGTGACGTCGTTAACCATTCCTTCATCCGCCGGTTTCTTGTTTCAGACACCGGGAGGTATCGTGCGAATACATCTTCGACTGGTTCTTTCGGTGCTCGCGGCAGTAGTGATCTGTGTTTCTCCCGAATCGGTCGGAGCGCAGGCACCGCCCGCTGCCGTCTTCGCCGCATATAATGCTGACCACTTCGATGAAGCCATGCGTCTCCTAGAGACCCATAGAACCCGACACGGGCCAACCGTCAGTGGAGATTTTCTCTTCGGTTCATCGCTCTGCCGAATGCGCAATGCACCGCAAGCTCAGATATCAAGAGGAATAGATCTGCTGCAGTGGATGGTATCGGAATGGTCGGCGCGTGAAGGCTACAAGATCACGCGAAGGGATTGGGACGCTGTACAGAAAGAAATCCGCTTCTGTGAAAGCCGCTTACCGTCGGTCGACGCGACCTCGATTGGACGCTTAGGATCCAGGCCTTTGGTTGTCTCAACGGCTCCAAGCACCGATTCCCCCGGCATTCGTTTCCGACCCGTCGATGCGTCGATGCTGCTAAAAGCAAGCGACCTGTCCCGAACCCTGGATTTGCTGAAAACGTCTGACGAACTAAGCAAGGTGCTGGAACGGCTTCGTGAAGGAACTAAAGGTACCTTGGCGATTCCAAAGCAATAACCGCATCAGGCAGCGCCATGGCTGCGCAGAGTTTTCTTATGAGTCGGAGGAATCGCCGATGTCACCAAGACCACGCAAACGAATCATTACCTGCCGGCCGAAGTATTTGCCGCAGGAGCATTGGATTCGCGCGGCACGTCATGCGGTCGCAATCAATCCGATGAATCACTCGCCCGGCGAAAGGATGTCGGCGGCAATGCCGGGATTCGTCGATGGCCCCATGCGAATTGCAGTGAGAACGAAAAGATACTGGGGGCCCGCGGGCGTTCATCTTACCGTCGGCTTTCTCGACAATCCCCCGGCTGCTCTCCGCAAGAAAATTCTGCTGCACATGAACGCCTGGAACAAGATGGCGAACGTGAAATTTTCTCTCTCGAACACTGATCCGGTCGTGCGTATCGCGCGCATCGAGAATGACCCGGAAAACGACGGGTATTGGTCTTATCTCGGGACAGAAATCAAAGAGATAGAACCCGATCAGCCAACGATGAATCTCGAGCAATTCACGCTGAAAACGCCGGATGCTGAATTCTACCGAGTCGTGCGACATGAAACCGGGCACACGATGGGGTTTGATCACGAGCACATGCGGCGTGAGCTAGTGCAATTGATCGACGTCAAGAAGGCCATCGCGTTTTACCGCGAAGACCAACACTGGAGTGAGCAGGAAGTGCGCGATCAGGTTTTGACCCCGATCGAGGAGAGGTCTATCCGGGGAACCCTTCATGCCGACCCAAACTCGATCATGTGCTATCAGATCGACGGCTCGATCACGAAAAACGGAAAACCGATCTTGGGCGGTCTGGACATCGACAAGCTCGACTACGAATTCGCCGGCCTGATCTATCCCAAAGCGGTGCTGGCGCACGCCAGTAAGGCGAAGAAAAAGTCCAAGAAGAAGACCCGTAGGCAGGCGTAGACCGGGAGGTACACATGCCGAAACAGATACAGACTGACGTCGCTATCGTCAGCCTCAACGGTTTACGCGCTGGCTCGGCTGCAAGACCGAAGGCCCGAGCTGCAAGAGAACTTCGCTCGGCAGCAGCGACCACGTCGGAGTCGAATGTGGGAGTGGCACTCGCAAGGAGTTTGACCGGCCAGCAGCTCGAGCTTGTTATAGAGCTTCCGTTCGTACGGGAGGCAACTGCTCGGCCATCCAAGGGAGCGAAGCGTCGTATGACTCGTCGTGCTTCAACGCCCACGGCGACTGATGATAGACCGGGGCTAACGCTTGACGTCAAGCTTGCAGATGGCGAAGAAGCAGTGATCCTACTCGAGGAGGATGGAGTTTTTTCGTGGCACCTACAAAGCGAAGAAGTGACACCGCCGGAAGCGCATCACGCGGTGCTGCGGCAGCGTGCCATATCCGGAAGACGCGCTCCGAAAGGCACTCCGCGACTCCGTGTCAAACGTTTCACCCTCACACTTCCGCCAGCGAGTAAGCCGTTAGCCCAGTCCATTGCCGGGCGTCGTCGCGGGCTGGGATCCGCCATCGGCGGATTCGTTGTCAAGAAAGTCGTAGCTCGTGTATTTCGTTTCGTCGCTGGCAAAATCGTCGGACCGATCATCCATCACATGGAACGGAACGTTCGGACTGGATTGATCCGGATGGCCGATGTCGACTGCACCAAATGGCGTCTCATGAACGACTCTGAGCAGCTCGACCTTCCAGCCGGCCGTCCACCTCGCGTACTCCTCTGGTTCCACGGCACGTTCAGCAGCACGATGGGTTCTTTTGGAGCCCTCTCTCAAACGCCCCACGGCAAAGCGCTACTCAAAGCAACGCTGGCCAAATACGACGCGGTAATCGGCTTCGATCACGCGACGATGAGCGTCGACCCTATGCAGAACGCCAGCGACATGCTCGCTCGGCTGGAACGTCAGAAGTGGCCGAAGCCGCCGGTGTTCGACGCAATCTGTTTCTCGCGCGGTGGTTTGGTATTTCGATCACTTGTCGAGTCCGCTCTCCCTGCGTCAAACTTCAAGTACACCGTTGAACGAGCCATCTTCGTCGCATCGACTAATGGCGGAACCGAGCTTGCCCGCCGCAAAAACTGGAACAGACTGATCGATCGCTACACCAATCTGGCGTCCGCGGCCTGCGCTGCGATTGGAGTAGTGACAGCCAGCTCAGTCGCGACGAAGATCCTGGGTGAGGCGATAAGAGGTGTAGGCGCGCTTGTGAAATCGCTTGCGGTCGTGGCGCTCGATGAAGGGGGCGTTCCCGGTCTCGAGGCGATGGATCCGTCAGGCGGATTTGTCCGGAAAATCAATGACCTTCAAGCTGGCCAACCTCAACCAGCCAGCAGCTACTACTGCGTCATCACGTCCAACTTCGATCCCGACAAAGCGCAAAAGACCGGGAGTACACCCGAGTTCCCGCCCGGTTGGTGGCTGCGACTAGCTGACAATCCAATCGACGAGCTGATGAATAAGGAAAACGATCTTGTAGTGGACGTTCCGTCGATGTCGGAAATCGACCTGGGCGTCGGGGATTTCATCAAGAAACGTTTCGACTTCGGCACTAACGGGGCGGTTTATCACACCAGCTATTTTCTCCAGCGGGACACATCCGCCGAATTGGCTGAGTGGTTACAGCTCGTGGTGCCTTCGCCGATGGCAGCGCCGCGGCGGCAGAAGAAACGCGTGAAGCCTCCGGCGAAGCGGCCCCAGGCGCGCGCTCGATGACCAGGCACTATCGGCGAAGCCCCTTCGGTGACTCGCCGCTGGTGGCTCAGCTCCTTTGGGATCCTGATACGAAAGCAGCAATTGGATGATAAGAAACCCGCATTGCCTGGAAGCGAACAGCCCGCATCTTAGCGATCAGGGATCACAACACGGTAATGAGGCAACTCGCGGACGCGACCCTCATCTGAAACTTCTCGTAAGCAGTGTCCTACACCTTCGACACAATTATCCACGCTTTCCGTCGCTTCATTCAGGGCGCAAGGAGAGGCAACATGCCAAAATCAGCAGCCGGCGGAGACAATGGTGAGACAATTTACGTGGACCTCACCAAATCTGAGAATGTCGATCTAACCAAGAAATCAAAGGGCCCGGCGCCGCGAGTTGTCAAGTGGGACCCTGTCCAAGCAAAGACGCAAGGCGGGCAGTGGATCGCAAAGGGAATTGTTGTCATTTTCGGCTTGTCGATTCTGTATTCCGTAGTCGTCACTAGCCTCGGAGTGTGGCAACACTCCACCGCCTCTTCGGGAGTAAAGGAGTTTGGGGATGGCCTCGATGCCATTGCGAAATTCGGCACGACGCTCTTCTCGCCTCTTCTCTCGTTCATCTTGGGATACTATTTCGGCGAGAGGAACTCAGCACAAGCGAGTTCTCCACCTCCAAACGGCAACGCCGCGAGTGATGACAGTACCGAGCTCGAGCGCAATGGGTCGCCTAGTGAGCAAGAACCAAATTCGGAACCAGCGATCGATGAAGAAACCAAAGGAAAGGAACCCCTTCCTGCTGCCGAGAAACTCGATACAGCAAGCGGGACCGGTGGCGAAACATTGCCTGTCGCAGAAGCGGAACTGGCAGCCGAAACTGCAGCGCCGCCAGTTGACAAACCCGTGAAGGAGCTGACGCCCGCTCGAGACGAACGCAAGTCGCAGTGAACCAGAGAAGACACCACGGCCACCAGAGGCTCAGTAAGCAACACTAAAAACCCGCACGTCGCCGGAGGGCGACTATTGCACGGGAAGGTGGCCGAGCCAGTCCTACTTCGGAAGAACGATTTGCTTCATGACCTTACCGCCAGGCGTTGCCACGGCGATGACGTTTCCCTTTTCCGATTCATGATGAGCGATTTGCGTTAGGCTGAACGCAGTCCGAATTACATCCGTCAAACTGCGGCCCTGTTTCGCGGCAATCGTCTCCAATTCCCGGTACACGTTGTCCGGAAGGTTCACATTGAGGCGTTTGGACATGAGACTCTCCCCTAAGGCGAGTAGTAGTTGAGTAGCTAAACCTCCGATAATGAGTAAAAGATACACATAAACAGCCGCTATTGCAAGAGTGGATTCATGTACGCTCGCATCTCCTAATCCATTTTGCCTTTTGTCAAGGCGACATAAAACCAGCACTAGACATATACAAAACCAGCATTGTCGAGCCCCCATTCCTCCCCATGTTGAGGGTGGCGTGCAGACCACTGAGATAGCGCGTCTCACAAAGAGGAGTCCGATGGCTTCCAAACCAAGAACGAGAGGCTCAAAGCCCTCGAGTTCGAACGAGTCTTAGACCTCAATGTATATCTCACTTGCTTGGGCTCCCTTCAACGAAGCGAACGCCCATCAAATCGAGGCGGAGGTCATAGCTGTTGTGATGGGTGGTGAATTCGTCAACGTGTACGTTCCGTTCCACCGATTCATCCTCGCGAACATACGCAAGGGCAAAACGAGGGATGAAATCAAGGAGCTTCAAACAGACCTGCGGGTGATTGCCAAGGACCGCTTCTCATTCATTATCGCTGCTTCCCCCTTGGGATGGTCGATGGCCCGATCAACCGACATTCCCAAAGACAAGTGCGACGGAATATCCGACTATGGGTGACCCAAACCTCAAATTCTGGAGCGTAGTACTCCCAGTCTTGGTCATGGGAATGACGCGAACTGCCCACAGTCAAACGGATGCGGGCGTTGCTAGCGCGACTCCGCCGATCGTCTTCCTCGAGAAGGCCTATTTCTCCCTTGGAACTCCGACGGGCAAGAAGCTGCTCTTTGAAGGGCAGCCCAGCGCTCACTTTTTCTTTCGAAATGGGTTGAGCAATCCGGTGTGGCAGAAGCGCGGCGGCTGGCAGTACGCCGTGCCGTTGTCGGCGTTGTTTCTCGTGCGCATGAAGGACACGGTATCGGCGCCAGTCCTGACCCCGTCGTACCGAATTCGCCCTCTATACTTACAGCTATTTCACCTCTCACGCTCTCGCAACAAGCCAGCAGATTTCCGACTCTTTGGCATTGGACTGGGGGCTACGCATTACTCGAATGGTCAGCGAGGTTGCACCTACCTTGGGTTTTTCCGCACAGCGGGAAAAGAGGAATGTGAAGTCAGCGATCCCGTCTTGGCGGGCCAGTCGAAGGCGAACCTTGAGGATGGTGACTTCTCGACAACCTATTTCTCCTTAGCTGTGAACGTTCGTTGGGGCCGCCTTCAAGCGCCCCACTCGCCGTTGGCGCGACAACTGACCATAGGCGGCGAGTTTCAGGCGCATCCCTTCAACGTTCGCCCCGGCGGGATCAATGCCGCACAGGCACGGGAATGGGGCCAACATCAGTGGAGTCTTTCGGCGGAATGGGAATATCGAATTCAAGCCCGCAGATGGCCGGGTGTCACGAGGCTAGCGGGAGATTTTACACAGCGCTTCGGTGGGCAAGTCGATAGTCCACTTAATGCTACGACGCTCGAAGCTTCTTACGTTCTCGACCGCGTAGAGCATCTTGGAATCTTCGTCCGCCAACATTTCGGATTTGACTACTACAACATCCACTTTCAAGAGCGAAAGCCGTTTTTTGCGATCGGAGTGCTGTGGGATCCTGGTCGACTGGATGTGCTAGAAAGTGACTATGACGGTCAGTAACGTATTTTCGCTCGCTCTGAAGGAGGCTTGATGCCGCAGGAACAACGAGGACGGACTCGTCCACTCACGATCATTGCTCAGGATCCCAGCGTTAAGGGAAGGGATCGCAAAATTCTTCGTGCGTCGGTCGAAATCACGGTTGAGGAACTAGGCCCGGGTCCCTGGGGTCATCGCGTTCAGGTGATCGACTCAGACGCATCTACCGGCGCGCTTTACGAGCCGCTTACGCTGCCAAAACCAGCGCATGCGATATCGACGCCAGCAGATGACCCGTTCTCTGCAGCAACAGATAAGGAGCTTTTGTCCAATCCAAAATTCCACGCGCAGAACGTCTACGCGATTGTAATGCGAACGTTGCGCCGGTTCGAGTACGCCCTCGGCCGCCGAGTGAGCTGGAGTTTTCATGGGCATCAGCTGAAAGTCGCGCCCCATGCGTTTGCGGACGCGAACGCATTCTACTCGGAGAAGGATCAGGCGCTCTTGTTCGGATACTTTCCATCGATCATCGAGGATGGGAAAACCGTCTTCACGTGCTTGTCGCACGATATTGTTGCGCATGAAACCACCCACGCATTACTGGATGGCCTCAGGACACGCTACACCGACCCGTCTTCTCCAGACCAAGCTGCCTTTCACGAAGGCTTTGCCGACGTCGTCGCCCTGTTGGCTGTGTTTTCGCTCAAGGGCGTGGTCGAGGCGTCACTAGACGCTATCGACACCAAAAAAGTCGCGGGTCCAAAGCCTCGCAAAGGCGCGCTCAAACGTGCAACTGTTGATCGGGATCAGCTCAAGCCGGACAACCTCTTGAAGTCCGCCATGTTTGGCCTGGCTGAGCAAATGGGAGGCGAGCTTAGTGCTATTCGCGGCGATGCGCTTCGCCGATCCGTCATGCTGGCGCCTGACGCCAAGATTCTTGATCGGTCCGAGTTTCTCGAGGCACACAGGCGAGGAGAGGTTTTTGTTGCGGCGATCATGCGGACTTTCGCAAAGACTTGGTCGGCGCGATTAGATCGACTAGGAGACGTGGCGCCTGGCAAGGTAGACCGTGACCGAGCTGCGGAGGAAGGCGCGACGATAGCGGATTACCTCCTCACGATGGTCATTCGTGCTCTCGACTATTTGCCTCCAGTGCACCTGGAGTTCGGCGACTTTCTCAGCGCTGTTGTAACCGCCGACGTAGAAGCACATCCTGATGACGAGCGGTATCAATTCCGCGAGCATCTTCGTCGGAGCTTCAAAGACTTCGGCATAGCTCCAGCTTCTCCCATCCGCGATCCTGAGGCTGGCCTATGGGAGCCAATGTCGGCTACGGACTTCCTTTATGATCGTACGCATTTCGATGCGATGCAGCGCGACCCGGACGAAGTATTTCGCTTCATTTGGGAAAATGCGGAGCGTCTCCGCCTTTCCCTTGACGCATACAGCCAGGTCCAAAGCGTAAGACCATGCGTTCGAATTGCCCTGGACGGCTTTGTGTTACGAGAGACAGTCGTCGAGTTCATTCAGATTCTCAAGCTGTCAGCAGCTGAACTCTCCTTTTACAACATTTTTCCACCCTTGGATATGCCTCCGTCCACAGAGGTAACTCTCTACGGGGGAGGGACTTTGATCTTTGATGACTATGGTCGGCTCAAGTTTGCTGTACACAATCGACTCATGAATTCGGAACGCCAGACTCGGCGTCTTGCGCATCTGTGGCGATTCGGGGCATATGAAAAAGGCGCCTCACTTCGTGGGGACTTTTCTGCGGTTCACCGTGTGCGCGCCACCGGCGCGCTCATTGAACACGATAGGTGGTGACGTATGGCAAGTTCATCCGGCAAGTCAGCAAAAATCGATCAGCCCGTCGCAACCTCGGAGCGAGAAACGCCGACCGCCCTCCCGCTCGACGGAGATGCGTCTGTGTATCGGAACCGACGAACAGGATCCAGTCGCCGGCGAACATTGAAAAAGCGGCCGACTCAGCCCAGCCGACCACGTAAAACCACAAAGTCATTGAAAAAAGGAGCTGCCCGGACTTCCGCGCGTCGCGCGGCGAAACGAATTCCTGGAAAAAACGGAAAGGGTAAGAAACCGAACTCTCTTACGATTCGCTCATATCAGGTCGGCTTCGGCGATTGCTTCCTACTTTCGTTTGGATACAAGCAGGGTGACGCTCGGCACCTACTGATAGACTATGGAACCACTGGTGTACCGAGGGGCATCGAAGCAGGCAAGCAGATGCAACGCATCGCTGACGACATCGTGCGACAGGTGGGTTCCGAACCTTTTGCGGTCGTAGCCACGCATAGACATCGCGATCATATCAGCGGTTTTGCGACGGCCGCTAACCATAAGGGAACAGGCGATAAGATCCGGGCCTGTAACCCCAAGGTTGTCGTCCAGCCATGGACCGAGGATCCTGCCCTCGCGCCTAAGGCGACGGGCCCGTCGGCCAGCGATGGGCCAACACTTCGCGCGCGAGGTTTTACGGCTGCTCTAAGCAACATGCATGGAATCGCGGAAGCTGCCGTGGCCGAGGCACAGAGACTCGATCAGCGTGCGCCACGCAGCTTGGTGAAGCAACTGGCGTTTCTCGGTCAGAACAACCTCGCAAATGCTTCGGCAGTCAAGAATCTGATGACGATGGGGGCCGTGCAGCGATATGTCCACTTCGGCAGTAAGTCTGGCCTTGAAAGATTCCTGCCGGGGGTGAAGACTCGCGTCTTGGGCCCGCCGACGCTCGAACAGTCGGACAAGATCGGGACTCAGCGAAGCAAGGATCAAGATGAGTTCTGGCATCTGCAGGCCTTGGCGCAGACATACGTCAGGTGGGCCACCGCTGGACGAGCAGATGCAAGCGGAGAAAGCTACCCCCGATCTGAGGCTGAACTATTCCCTGATGCTGCTCGCCTCGAGTCTCGACTTCCGCCGTACGCGCGGTGGTTTGTTCCACGCATCCGTGCTCTGCGCGCTGAGCAAATGCTCGGCATAGTGCGATCTCTTGATGACGCACTTAACAACACGAGCGTGATTTTGCTTTTTGAGGTTCGGGGCAAGAAGTTCTTGTTCCCTGGCGACGCGCAGATCGAGAACTGGCAATTCGCGCTTTCCAAGCCGGCGATTCGCAGGCTGCTCCGGAAGGTCGATTTCTACAAGGTCGGTCATCATGGAAGCCTTAACGCAACTCCAAAGACGCTTTGGAACCTGTTCGAACGGAAGACGTCACTGGATAAGGTCCGAAGCCGCCTGCGAACAGCAGTCTCGACAATGAAAGGGAAACACGGTGATTCACGACGCGGTACGGAAGTCCCGCGCAGAAAACTGATTGAGGCATTGGAACAATCCAGTAATTTCACCACCACTCAGACTATTAAGGCCTCAGCGCTGTTCGAAGACATCTCGTATGAATTCAAATAACGCTCGAGTCGGAACTGTTGGTGATTCTTAGCAAAGAGCCAAAGGAGACAGCATGGCTCGGCCCGTCCCAGAAACAGACATCTATGCTCGGATTGGAGATGTAGCCGCCGGCAGTCAGGTGGCAGTCGGTCATCACATCGTGCAAATCGGCGATGTGAAAGGCGGCATAGTCTACGTCCAGAAGGAAGACCCGCGTCCTCCGCGTCCACGGCCGCAGCCCGTTTCTCTACGCCCGCGAGCATTCCCCGGCTTGCTCGACCGCGCTGACGAAACGGCCGAGAGCGTCCTCGCCCTTGAGTCGAACGAGTCGCTCGAATGCACCGGCGAGTCAGGCGCCGGCAAAACCAGCTTCCTTCGCCACCTCGCTCATCAGCCGCAGCTCGCCGGCTTCTCGGCGGGCGTGATCTACTCTCAGGTCAATCAGCAGTCCAACGCGGATCTTCTGAAGTCGCTCTTCGACGCTTTCTTCGAATACGACTCGCCAATCAAACCGACCGACACTGAGATCCGCCATTATCTGCAAGACTTCAAGGCGCTGATTCTGCTCGATGATGTAGACAGCACTGCCGAGCAGATTCAGCAGCTGATGAATATTGCGCCCAACTGTACCTTCATCACCGCTACGTCACAGCGAAGTCTCTTCGGTGAAGCGCGCGAAGTAGCGTTGAAGGGACTGCCAACCGCCGACGCGATAAGCCTGTTCGAGCGAGAGTTGGGCCGGACGTTATCCACCGAAGAACGGAATGCCGCCGAGCATATCTGTGAACTGGTGGGTTGTAATCCGCAAAGAATCTTGCGAGCGGCCAACCAGGCGCGCGACGAAAAACGTTCACTGGTCGACATCGTCCCGCCTGATCCATCTGTCCCTCTCGATCAGGTGCTCGCGGCGGCGGAAATTGAATCGCGGTCAGAGGATGAAAAGAAAGTCCTTTCCGCTCTCGCCGTTTTCTATGGAGCTCCCGTCGCAGCGCAACATATCGGCGCAGTTGCAGAGGTTTCAGGCGTTGAACGGATACTCGACGATCTCGAGCGACAGGGGCTCGTTCAGTCTCACGACAAGCGCTACGCATTGTCGAGCGATCTGAAAAACGCGCCGCTGGGAAATCTGACTTCGCAGCGAATGCGTGCACTTTCACATTTCAGTGAGTGGGTCGACAAAGAGCGGGGCAATCCTGAAGCAATCGCGAATTCCGCGCAGCCCATCCTTCTCATCCTGAAGTGGGGTGCCTCGGCCAAGTTCTACACCGAGGTCACACGCCTCGGTCATGGAACCGACGAGGCGCTGACTCTGAGTGGAAAGTGGGACATGTGGGGGGCCTCGTTGGAGTCGATCCTCGAGTCCGCTCGTGCCGAGAAGAATCGCGCGGAAGAAGCTTGGGCGCTTCATCAGCTTGGCACCCGCGCTCTCTGCCTCGGAGCTACTTCGGAAGCCAAGAGCGCGCTCACCAGCGCGCTTGCTCTGCGCGAAGCGCTGAACGACCAACGGGGAGCAGCGGCGACACGGCACAATCTGAACATTCTTCTAGGCCCGGCACCGCCACCGGATTCCGATGGCCCGGGCCGCGAGCCAGGACCGGGTGGGATTTCGCCTCTGATCAAATTCGGCCTGCCCTCGCTCGCAGGGGCCGGGCTGCTGGCTGTTCTTCTGTTCGGGCCTTTCCGCAGTAGGAATGACGGCTCGATCGGCGTCGTCGATATTCCTGCGCCGCCACCACCGACTGCGCCGCAAATCACGAGCTTCGCCGCACAGCCGAATTCATTGACCGATGAGGGAAGCGTCACGCTTTGCTATAACGTCCTCAACGGCGACGCATTGGAAATAGATAACGACGTTGGCCAGGTCAGACCTCCGAGCGCGGGCTGCATTGCCACCACGGTGAAAGAGACAACGACTTTTACGTTGACCGCCACGGGCAGTGATGGGCGAGTTGTGACGCAACAGGCGAGAGTCGACGTCGCGCATCCCGATATTGGCCTGGAGTTCACAGCGGAGCCTCAGACCGTTACTCGGCCAGACTCAGCGTTGCTCTGTTATCAGGCGAGCCGGGCGAGCTCGCTGACCATAGATCACGATGTCGGCCGAGTCCAAATGCCGTCGCCCGGACAGAGAGTCTGCATCGCCGTCCGGCCGAGTGAAACGACAACCTACACCTTGTCTGCAATCGGATCGTTCAACCGTACGGCGAGTCGTGAGCTTACCGTTTCGGTCGACGCGCCGCCCCCCGAGCCGCCAAAAGAATCGATTAGAATCCAATACTTCAGGCCGACGCGTCAGATTATCGTCGTCGGTGACACAGCCATACTCTGCTATAGCACTGTCGGCGAAGGGACGGCGACAATCTCTCCACAGCCTGGCAACGTCCGGCCTTCGCTGAGGGCGTGTGTGAAGGTGATTCCGAAAGTCACGACAGATTATGAGCTTAGCGTGACTGGACGACTGCCGGAGCCGAGCAGGAAAGTGAGAGTCATCGTTAACATCCCAGTGGAGTGATCCGTTGAAATCGAGGAGAAATCAATGACTGACGAAGCGAAGTCGGGAGATCGCATCCGAGCCACGGTTGGGAACGTCGGCGCGCGAAGTCAGGTGGCAGTTGGCAAGGATATCAGCCAGGAACAGACTCACGTTGCGGCGGCGGCGCTGACGCCTGCCGAAATGGCTCAGCTACACTCTATGTTCGACGAGCTGCGAATGAAGGTCGAGCAGGAAGCGCCGCCGGAGGAGAAGGAGAAAGCGCTCGAGCGCGTGGAAGAACTGAAGGAGGCTGTCACTGCCAAAGAGCCCGACTTAACCACTATTGAATACGTAAAGAACTGGTTTGTGAAACGTCTCCCAACCCTGGCAGGCTCAGTAGTTGGGCTCATCGTGCACCCACTCGTGGGTAAACTCGTGGAAGTAGGAGGCGAAGCTCTTGCTTCGAGTTTTCGTGAGCGCCTCGGAGTCGAGAAGGCCTGAGAGAGCTTCGGACTCACGCGCTCCCGTACAATGTCACGAAACATCGTAATCTGCTGCGACGGGACCGATAATCAGTTCGGTCCCTCCAACACGAGTGTCGTTCGCCTCGCACAGGTAGCTGTTCAGGACCCCGAGCGACAACTCGTTTACTACGATCCCGGAGTGGGAACGCTACCGGCGACATCTGCGCGGTCGAGAGTCGCGAAAGTGCTCTCGCAATGGAAAGCGCAGGCGTTCGGGGCAGATATCGACGACAAGGTGTGCATCGCTTACGGGCACCTCATGGAATTCTGGAAGCCCGAAGATCGTGTGTTCATCTTCGGATTCAGCCGCGGTGCATACACAGCTCGTGTTCTCGCCGGCCTGCTGTACTCGCTCGGACTTCTGCCGCCAGGGAACCAGCACCTGCTTCCGTACGCCATGCGGATTTTCAAGTCCCTCAAGACGAACACCAAGGGATATTGGGAGCTGTGCAACAATTTCCGATGGTCGTTCGCTCGACCGGTACCCGGCGACGATCAACGGCATTTCCCAGTTCAGTTCGTCGGCCTGTTCGACACCGTTTCTTCGGTAGGATGGATCTGGAATCCCACGAAATACCAGTACACGTTCCGCAATCCTACCATAAAAACAGTTCGTCACGCGGTCTCGCTCGATGAGCGCAGGGCTTTCTTCCGTCAGAATCTTTTCGGAAACGTAGACGGCCAGGATCTCATGGAGATGTGGTTTGCGGGTGTCCACTCCGACGTCGGTGGTGGATACCCTGAAGCCGGCGGTGGCCTGTGGCGGGTAACCTTCAACTGGATGGTTGCCGAAGCTCAGCTGAGTGGATTTCTCGTCGACTCCGATCGGCTCGGGGCGGTGTTGACTCGATCAATACCGCCGGCGAATCCGTGGGCCGAGCCACAGCATAATTCGCTCACAGGCGGCTGGTGGATTGGCGAGATAATTCCCAAGCAGGTGTACGATGCGCTCACCAAGACATATCGCTGGAAGGCCAACTTCGGCAAACACCGTTCGGTTTGACGCTCCTGCGGATCATCGCAGGGCTAGATCTCGGATACAGTGGCGCGGTTTCTGTCGCAGATAAGCCAGTTATTGGGCCAAGCCGAAGAGTGGGAATCGTCTTTCAAGACGCCCGACTCTTGCCATGGCTAAGAGTAGAATCCAACGTCGCGCTGGCGGCTCCCAAGAGCCTTTCGAAGGCAGAGCGCATTGATCTAGTTCGCTCGTCGCTACAATCCGCTGGATTGGAAAGCGGCCGACATTCCGCTTGGCCGCTCGAACTGTCTGGTGGCGAAGCTCGCCGGGCTGCGTTTGCACGCGCAATTGTGACCTCACCTGAGGTCTTGTTGCTCGATGAACCGTTTAGCGCCTTGGATGCATTGTCTCGAGATCAGCTCTATTCGGCGATAGTCGCTTTGGTGGATCCTACGCCGCCCCTCATAGTCACGCCGCCCGCATCCCGGCCGTCGGTCGTTCTTGTCACGCACGACACGGTCGAAGCAGCTCGAATCGCCGATCGAGTGCTTATTTTGGCGCGCGATACTCCGACGACTCTCGTAGCTCAACTCGCCACGGAAATCCCTCGGCCTCGCACGAGCCACGATCCGAGAGTCCAGCAATTCGCGAAGAGTATTGTCGAAGCTATCGTTCGCGATGAACGCTCCGACTAGGTGTCTCCGCGTGAGCTAAGATCACCTAGCCGTCGCGGGATGGTCCACGAATCCGCGCACCGGCGCCACCAGATCCGGCTACGTCCGTCCGTCGCCCGTAGGTCCTCGGCTCGAGAAGAAGCTCACTCAATATATGTGCGGCTAGTATCGGTGTGTCGACCCAACAATGACCACGCTATCCGCATCGCGCGGATCAGTTACGCTGAACGGCGCGTACCCCTCGTATGATCCTTCCCGTGTTGTGAAGTTCTGATAGCCGAGGTTGCCAGGCCGCTACGATGCCGACTGCGAGAAAAGACTCCACTACGTATCGACTCGTTGCCTCTTTGTGCTTCCAGTAGAGATCGATTTGCGATGCGTTCCCCGCCTCCTTGCTGATCAAATAGAGCTTCTTGAGTATCTCGCCAGACTTAAAAGATGGATCCAGCAGATCCACATGGAAGACGAGATCATGATCGATCGGCTGCTCGAACCGAATCCGGTGAGCCTGCCATGCTGCTCCATTCGTGAGGATCACCCATTCGACGCCCTCGCGCGATCCGTACTCAATTGCCTGGCGCAGATGATTGTCCTTGAGGTCAGTACCGACAGACTTGACTTCGATCAAGTACTGCAGCCGCCCTCGCACCTTGACGGCGAGATCGCAAAACGTGCTTCGAATGGCGACCTCGGTTGTGATGTCTTCGTATTTGTCGTAACCGAGGATATCCGAGAGCATGTCTTTTACAATTACGGATGTGTCGGACTCGTTCACGTCTCGCTTTCGAGCAGACTCGAGTATCCTCTGATACTTGCGTAGGCCCGCTTTGGCCCGCGCTGCGAAGCGACTCGAAATCAAAGTCATTTGCCTCTCGCGATTGCGTTCTCAGTAACATGTGTGCTCGCGACAACCCCAGCAACTGCGCGGCGCAACAGGCTTCATCCCCGTGCTGTGATACCTCCAGCAGATGGGGCTTTTGAGTCAAATCGACTCTGCAGGGCAGCGACTGCTAGCCGATCAACTCGGGGTGACGCTCAGCCAACCAAGCTCGGACCCTGTGCCGAAGTGTCGTTGCTATTTCGTAGACCTCTCTGACCTCGCCCTCTGTGGCCGAGCCGGCGCGTTCGTAGTTACTCACGTTCCGCTTCCGGCGGACGGCGTCAAGAACGTCAATGACGTCGCGATCGGCGCCGACGGTATACCTCAGGGATTGAATCGCCCTTTCGTGCGCTCGCAGCCGATCCGGCCGAAAGCCTTCGGCGGCAAGGGCAAGCGTGGCCAGTTGCAGAGCGGCATTGTATGCCATTGCGAGGCGCCAATCCGAGCTTACACCGGCGACCTTCGCATCAATCAAGTCGCGATCGACGACAGACAGCAGGTCGGCGATCTCTTCCGCACTTGTTTCATGCTCGACGAGCCATCGGTTCGCCAGCCAGCTTTGCAAGGTCATTCTCTGTCCCCAATAGCATGATCTTGGGTCGTTCCATAACACGGCGAACAAAATGTTCGCGGTGCGAATACTTCGATTTCAGCTCTTCCGGCGTATAGATCGTGGGATTTATTTCGCGGCCGAGGTGGCGTTGGAGGCGTCGCAATCGGGGCAACAGCTCGGCCAATGTGGCTCGACCAACTACTACGAGATCGATATCGCTTCCAGGCCTTTGACTGCCAGAAGCCACAGATCCGTAGATAAATGCCAGATCTACCAGCTCCTTTCTGTGAAGCCCTCTAAGCGCTCTACGTATGACGTCGGCAATCCCGGCAGTCTTCACCAATAAGTTGCGCAAGTCATTAAATACAGGCGCGCCAGGGTTCGCAGAGAAATAGACTTGCTGGCCCTGCGGGACCCGAAGTACAAGCCCGGCATTTACAAGCCGGGCAAGCTCGCGCTGAACAGCTCCCAATCCTGCCCCCGTTTCGCGGACGACTTGGCGCAAGTAAAACGACTTATCCGGCTGGCCGAACAGGAGACCAAGCACCCGGCGTTTTGTCCCACCGAAAAGGGCCTCCGCAACGGCATCAGATGTGTTCATCATATGGAGGACGGGCTGTATCCATTCTGATTACGCACGTACTCAATATGGTTACGGCCTCAGCTCCGGCGCCAGTCAAACCAAAGAACCCGGCGTGGTGCATACGCGCCGCTAACGTCTCGATCCCCTGATGACCTTGCTGCGGTGAGCCGTATCCTTGACTCGATTAGGGTAACCAATCAATCTTGCAGGCAAGTGCCTCCATCCTTTCCAAGTCTCGTTTCCGCAAAACACGAGACCCTCTTCCTCACGGGTGCGTCAGCCGCAGAGCCTTCCTAGGTAGGTTCGACGCAGGGTAATGACAGAGGGGGAGATGTTTATCGTTGTTCGTTTTCCGCGGCCATGGCCGGTCCATGAGGACGTGCAATTCTTTTCAGTTCCTTGTGAAGCCCAAACGTTGTCTATCGCCGCCACAAAGGACGGACGACTTCGGTTGCTTGTTCAACAAGGGGCTGAGGTAGTTGCAACCTTCCAAAGTCAGCCGATTCGCATCATCGGAGGCGGGTACGTACTTCTGAATCCCTCATGGCGCGGGAATGAGATCACTCTGCGCATCAACGGGCGAGAGATCAGTGCATCTACTAATGCAGGAGAGGTGCCTCTGGTTATTTCGACCAATGACCACCCAGTAGGCGTGACCCCGTCATTTGAGGATCCGGAACGCGCAAGTGCTTGCGCTGAATGGATGACCTGGCGAAAGAGGCGATTTGGAACTCCGAAGGTTGCACCGAAGCACAAGCGTCGTCTGAAAACACTTTCGGAGCAACTCGCAGAGCTTTCCCGTGCGACGCGGTCACTAGCAGACTTGGCGGCCATTGTTCAGCAAGGACGCCCTCACCTAATTGGACATTTGGCAACGGAACTCCGAGCTCTGGTCTATTGGAACGGGAAAAACTACAGCCCGCTACTCCTGCGACTGGCGGGTCAATTGGATATTCCGCTGCCACTTTACGCACTCGTTGACCAATCGGTTCCTCCAACGTTTGGCGATTCGAAGCTTCACGTCAAGACTAGTGAGGCCGCTAATATTATCCGGACATTGCCCTCGCAGCGGCTTTGCGATCTCCAGGACTGGTTGGAAGGAATCATGTTAACCGCCAGTTATGCGTCAGACGTGTACGCGATGACGCCAGGTCAGCGAGGAGACTTATCAAGGAAGGATTTGATCAGCAAAGTTGCAACGACGATGGGATCGGCTCATTACGATGAAGATTTGCCGATCGACCTCGAATTGCTGTTCCGAATTCAGGGGGGACCAAACAGCAACGAAATCGCCTGCTTTCTGATTTACGCTGCCAACATCGTCACGGCCATGAGCAGTCATGTTCTTAGCATGGCGGCAACGCGGATACTCCGAGAATCATTGACGAGTAAGGCCTAGCGCGAGCCGGAGCCGCTTCGCGGAGAACGAAGTTCGAAGATCCGTGCCGTCGGTACTCGAAGTGGTTTTCTTCAGGAGCTTGCAGCACGCCCGCCATCGAGCGTTCGACGAGCACTGGATTTCCAGCGGTTGGATGAGCCACAGCCGACGATTTCAAACGCCCTAGAGTTTCGGGCCTACATTGGCTCAGAAGTTGGGCGCAGGCACAATCGCGCAAATGAATCGGCTGGAACGTCGAGGTGGAAGGGAGAAACGTGGAAACGAAAGGGACTGGTGATCCAAGGCGATTGAATCCTGTAACAAAACCGGCCGTTCCCGATGCAAAACCGGCATATCGAGACTTCGCTCAACTCGTATATTCGCACCGAGGCCGCGAAAGCCTCAGCTTGGTCGGTTTATGCTACCGGACGTGGTCGCTGAGACAAGGTCAGACAACTAGTCCCTTGATTCCTTGGTAGAGGAGGATTGCGAATGCTTCGGCTAGCCTTCCGTACCTGCCCCATCCTTGCACTCTTTCAGCTGATCGGCGCGTTGGGCGCGGAGGCCCAACTAGTCACATTCCCGGCCGACGCGCCTTTGCGGATCAAGCAGTCTGACGGTCGTTTCATATACGGTTGCGGCACTTTGAAAGTGGACCAAGCGAAAAAAGATTCTGTAATCGAGTTCAGGTTTCGAAAACTCGGACGAGGAGAACCGAGGGACTCAATGGGGTGCGAATTGACTTCGACACCGATCAAGCTTGATTCCTCCCTCGCTTTGGAATTGCGGCAACTGAAGGGTGCAGCGGGAATAGGGGCACTAAAAGGGACCGCTATTGGTGCGACTCTCGCGGGCGCCAGCTACTGGTCTCTAGGGAACGCCCGACCAAAGTGTGAGAAGTGTTTCATTAACACTACTGCCGACTGGGTAGCAGTAGGCGGACTCCTTGGAGCAGCTGTAGGAGCCGCGATTGGAGCGGCGTATCCGAAAACCGAATGGGTGCGGCTGCGAGGTCCCGCTCTGGCCGCATCGCGTCACCGCGGGTTCGGACATTGGCTGCTTGGTAAGGTTCAAGTCGAGGGCACAGCCGGTGCCGGATTTGCGGGCGTTCGAGTAGGTGAGGTCCTCGTTTCGGACTCCACTTCAGCCGGTTACGTCCCACTCAAGAATTATCGATACGATTGGCGGCCTGCAGTTTCGACAGGTATCGTCGGCTATGTTTACAGCGACCAGCCAGCGAATCTTGGTGCAGGTCTGGGTTTTCAAATTGTTTCGCTGCCTACAACCAGCGGCAAGACCTTTCCCTTTCCAGCGATCACGTTTCACCTAGGGACGCCCCAGACTGAGTTTTTTGTCGGCGTGGTCCTTACGTCTACGGATAGCGTTGGAATTCCACGAGATTCTACCGGCAAAACAATACGCCAGGGGTTCCCTGCCAATACTCAGCAGTTTCTCTTTCCAAATACGCGGAAATCCCGCCACTTGTACGTCGGAATTCAGATCAAAGGAACAAGGAAGGGGGCAGCGGAGCTTGGAGTTCCAGATAATGCGCAAGTCGAAATTGATGTGAGAGACACGCTGCTCGTTGCAGGTAACACGCTTCGCCTTTGGGCACACCTCACCGACTCACTTGGAAACGTTGTAGGCACCGGCCCTCCAAAATTCGAAATCGTGTCAGGTGACGCGGCTCGTCTGGTTGACGGAAAATTGTTGATAGCAGGGGATTCCGCTGGGTCAGTTGTCGTCAAAGCTTCAATTGGCGGCAAGGAGAAGTACTTCACCATTCGTGTCACCAGACCAGCTGCCGCTCCGAGTCCTGTGATTGGTGCGGAGTCCGAAGGCGAGAGGCCGCGCAAAGCCAATTCGAATAGCTCATCCGCCGACGCGGCCGAGAGGATGCTTAGGCGTTTCCACGGCGACAGACTCAAGGAGGTATGATGCCTCACAAGATTCGCGAATTATGCGTTGCGGTCTCTGTCGCTCAAATGGTTATGTGGGTAGGCGTCGGTGCGCAGCAACCACCAATTCTCACGCCAGCCGTGACGTTTCCGAGCCCAGGTCAGAACAATATCTGGTTCAGACAAGGCACTGCCGACACGGTTCTGGTAATGACGCACGGAATCAACTCGAACAGTCGCGATGCCTGGCAACTCAACGGCGTTCCCGATGCGTATTGGCCCTTGATCATCGCCAAAGATTCTCAATTCGCGAATGTTGGCATTTTCCTGGCTGGCTACCCCACCTCGACGAGGGACACAACATCACTTGTCGCCGCGGCGGCAGGCATGTTCACCGCTCTCTCGTCGGTGGCGGATAGCGGAGGCAGATCGGTTGTAGACAGAGGCACAATAATATTTGTTGCCCACAGCTTGGGCGGGATCGTCACCCGAACTGTCCTTCGGGACAACATCGCGGCGTTCGCCTACAAGAACATCGGCCTGATTCTCTACTCATCACCGCATCTCGGATCGCGACTCGCTGACCTCGCCGTCAAGTTAGGCTACGCGAGGGGGAAGCTATACAAGGTCCTTAATCGCGACAACGAGATTCTCCTTTTCCTTGATAAGGAAACTCGGTTGGAGCTCAAAGACGTGCGCTGGTCAATTGCCGGCGCGAGCGCCTGCGAGAGCGATGATACCCGGCTATTCCTTGTCAGCATGCGAGTTGTCGACCGGGACAAGTGCAGCAACTATTTTGGCAAACCTACCGTTATCCCGCATACGGATCATTTTGCTGTCGTCAAGCCTCGGGACGAAGGCGCCGCACCTCACAAGATTCTCAAACAGGTGGTACAGGATTCGATCACGCCAATCGTTAATCGAAACGGCCGCATCATGCTGACCGCAAGGGTAACGATTAGTGCGGAGGCCGACACAATGGTCGAATCGCCGGAAGTGATCGCCGACACAGCGTTCATAACGACATGCCAGACATCATCCGCATTCCGAATTTCGCCACGCATCCATCGTGGCATGCCGACTATCCGCTGGGATTCCACCTCCTACCGGTCGGTGCTCAGCCTCACAACGGACAGAGGAATTATCACCATCTCAAAGCCCGAGGAGATTGGCGACTCGGCAATAACCATAGAAGGAGTGATCAACGTTCCCCTCCCGGACACTACGTCGACATGCGCCGCTCGATCCATGCTCGTGATAAACGGTCGACTTTTCGCGAGAGGCTGGCACAGGATTGCGCTGCCAGTGGTTCAACAGTCGGATCTGGTTCTGGGGCGACGATCTGCTTGCGTAACAAGCCCCTCACCGTCAAATCGGCTCCCCGCCAAATTCCGCAATCCGCAATGGCACTATACTGTCGACCTGAGCGGCTTCACGGGAAAAGCGAATATCCAGGCAACATTGTCGGATCAACATTCATCTGCATCACAGCTTGTAAGCTCCTTCTCCGGTACGGGAATGGGGGCGGTGGAGATCAACGCCGGTCTCATATGGCCACCGCCTACCGGCATTCCCGTTCGTTGTGGCTGAATGTGATCCCTTCCCCACGCGTGACGACAGCCTGAGTCGCTAGCAGCGGGGTGCCCGCCTGGATCAGTTCGAAGATGACTTCTTCTGCCGCACGACCGCCTGTCGGAGATGCTCGAGCGCACCAGGAGTATTAACCCACTCGGTCTTCCAGCCTTTCGAGTATCCGGCGGCTTCATCATCAGTGCCTTTCTACCAAAGTGTCCGGCGTGTCATTGGGTAGAGCCTTTCGTCCCAGCAAATAGGCGGGAAGAAAAGCATTGGCCGCAATCGCCGCGTCGAGCGCATTTGAAACGTCATCACCGCGAGCCTTCCGCTGGATCAGCCAGAGCGCCTTGTCGTACATCCATTCGGTTGAGTGGTCATCCGGGAACGACGCGAGAAGCTTCTCTATTGCGGCGTGAGCTTGAGCTTCGCGTAGCATCAGAAACAGCAGATACCGACACCCTAGCCCATCCGACGAATCGAGGCGGAGCAAATCCTCAAAATGCTCGCGCGCCTCGTCTGGACGATCAAGCGTCCAAAGACATATCGCCAGCTCACGTCGGGCTCGCATGTAAGGTCGCGTCTCCAAAATGCCCTAGGACTTTCCGGTATTCTCCTCGAACATCTTCTCGCCGACCGCGCGCCGGCCGGCGCGCACCCCTTCCTCGTCGTAGGCGCGCGCTTCGGCCGCGCTCATCGCTTTTTCATCGCCGAGCAATGTGAACGCGTCCGCGCAATCAGCTGAGATCTCGAGAGCTTCCTCGGCCATTTCGATCAGTTCCTCAGGGTCGTCCGCTTCCCATGCGTCGACCATGAGATCCTGCTTCCTCGAGTGGCGTGGTCGGCGCGGCCGCCTCCTCCGCCCTGCCTTCATCGAGAAGGGTATCGATATACGCGTCCGCTTCGCGCGGCCCGAAATTCTTTCCCTTCAACGCCCTCTTCAGTCCGACCATCATCCGTGCGGCGACCGTTGCGCTCACGGTGATTTCATCCTCATCCGTGGAAGGAGTCTCCTCGCTGCGTGCGCGATTCGGTCGCTTGAACCGCATTCCATGACTATGAAGTCACTTGGAAGCGTTCGCGTTATTGCGACAGGCATCGAATAGTTTCATCTTGCTACTATAATCTACACCGAGAGAGCCAACCAACGTCGTTGTGCGAGTCCAGTCCGCGCCGCTCAGCATCAAAAGCAGAGCGTCAGTGACCCCGGGGGCAGCAGAAACCCTCATCGGCTGGATCGATGATACAAGAACGACACTCCCCGTTGCAAAACCGGCATTTTCTGCCAGCGCATAACGTTGCATCGTTGAAACCGTGTCGCCTCTTGGCGCGACCGAAAGCACGCGGGGTGAAACTCCCGTATCAGTGCCCCTCGGCCGGTCGGGTCAAGCGAGAGGTTTTTCTGCGAGGTGGAGAGTGTCGAGCAGTAATATCGAGACCAAGGTGGTAGAGCTCGTCAGAAGCCACTGGGCAGGAGCAAACGTTCGCAACGTTCGGATTAACAACAGCTTCGACCAATTCATTCGAGGCTCGCTTTATGTCGTCGCAATTCATGACGCAAATGACCGGGAGCGAGAGAATTACGTCTATGTCGTCGGAAGGCACCTCCGGTTATTCACTGATCTGACCGAGCTCGCAATGGGAATCGGGGAGGACGCAACCCAGGACACCACGCACGCATCGTAGATACTGGCGGGACAGCGCACGTATGGTGCGGTGTTCATAGATCCGGCCAAAGAGGGGTGATCGATGGCAGGAGAGCCGTGGGATCCAGTCGAGCGCGATCGGCGCTATGCGAGCGCGAAAAGAGACGGTCTCACTCGGCTGCTCACCGAAGGGGACTCGTGGTTCGATTACCCGCCCCATCCGAACATTGTCGATTGGCTCGAAGCAGAAGGCCAGTGGGCCATTAAGCGTCTCGAGAAGAGCGGCGACACAGTCGAGAACGTGGCCAGCAGTACGAATCTCGCTGTGCTCAGCCGCATCGTCTTACCCTGCTCATTCATGTCAGCGGTATCGGCCCCGGCTCAGCTCGCCGTCGTCGGACAAACGAACGGACCACGAGTGACTGTTGTTGACGTGTCCAGCATCGCGCTCACTTCGTTTCCCTTCCGGCTGTCGTCTTCAGCGCATCGTTTACGTTCACCGGTGTGCAGCGTGTTGGCACAAACCTCGTCTCCGAAATCGCCGAGCATTACAAACACAAGTGCTCGCAGCTGCAGTTGACGAACATCCAGGGCTGGAGTCCGGGCTTCGCTCCCCAAGTAACGAGCCTTAACGTAGCAGGAGGTAGTGCTGCTTGAAATGATTTCCGCGGAACTGAGGTCGCCCTATCTCGCCTTCTATTTACGAGACGCGCCTCGCCGAACCGTACCGCCGAGAGCCGATGCAAAATCGACACTTCACCGCTATAAAACCGGCATTGTGGCGGTTGCACCACGTCGTATAGTGAGACTGCTGCCTCACGTTGAGTCCAACATGGCCCACCGATCCACCATCATCATAAACGGTAGCGGTATCTCGCGAACACCACCCCATCGAAGCGCGAAGCCCATGACCTGTACGACGAAAATACGAATTGCCAGACCGACGAAATCATCCGCGCCGGCAATGACTGGCGGAACAACAACCTAGCCGAGGCGCGCGCGGGCGCTTTGACAACTGGTACTACCCCTTGAGCGGGTCAAGGCTCTAGTAGGGCGGCGGCGCTGGGATGGGCGACGGAGACGCTATGGATACGCAAGCGCGAAAGCAGTCGGGCGAGAAGATGACGTACGACGCCTCTGGACGCCCACCACACGTGTTCGTCATGAGCGACGTTCGCATCGTGCGCTTCGGACTTTGTGAGCTGTTGCGCGCCGCTAGAATGGACTGGAACGTCACGATGGGCGCATCAGCTGGCGACGCGGTCGCCTCGCACACCTCGACGTTAGGCAACGGAAACACGGGATCGGCGTCGACACGCTTCGACGTGGTGGTCCTCGACATGTCGATGAAGGACGCGCTCGACTGCGCGCGCGAGCTCAGCGCCAATCGCGAGTGTTGCGTCGTGGCGTTCGCGGCCGTGGATTCCGACGACGCACTGCTCGCGTACGTCGAGGCGGGCATCGTCGGATTCGTGTCCCGCGAAGGATCGGTGGCTGACCTGATCGCGACGGTCGAATCGGCGCTCTCGGGCGAAGCATGGCTCTCGCCGCGGCTGACCGGCACTCTGATGCGCCGGCTCGCAGAGCTTCGATCGACGCATGAGCCGGCGGCGCCGAGTCTGGGGTTGACGCAGCGCGAACGCGAGATCCTTCGGCTCATCGACGAAGGCCTCTCGAACAAGCAGATCGCGGCGCGTCTCGTGATCGAGCTGGCGACCGTGAAGATTCACGTGCACCACATACTTGAGAAGACACATGCGCACCGGCGCGGTGAGGCCGCCGCGTTTCTGCGTCGCAGCCGTCGCTCGATCTGAATCGAAAGGTCTAGATCGCACTGTTGGCGGGGGCTGGTGAGGTGTAGGTCCACCCGTAGATCCAAGATCGATCCTTGGAGGAATAGTCGCGGCGCCCGCGTCAATGCATCCTGCCCAACACACGTTTCCAGCGACGGGAACTCCATGCGCGTGCTCCTGTGGGATCTGCCGATGTGGATGCGCGACATACTTGAACACGCGGTGTTGTCGACCGACGGCTTGACACTCGTCGAGGCGATCCCGGGCGCGCGTGCATTGCGTGGCGCGGTGGCGCAGGAGCGACCGGATGTCGTGATCACCGGAATGCGCGATCTCGAGCAACCGTTCGGCGGTTTCAGCCCGATGCTCTACGAGTTTCCCACGCTGCGCATCTTCGCGATCGACGCGGCGGGCCGCGACACGGTGCAGGTCACGCTCATCCCGTCGGAAGAATCCCTCGGCGATGTGATGCTCGACTCATTGATGCAGCTGATCGCCGATTCCGCAAGGAACGAGGACGTGCAGCCGACGCGGATGGTGTCTGGCGAATGAGACGATGCCCCCGCATCACGTGATCTCGAGCCTCGCTGCGATGTTGGCC
The DNA here is from genome assembly GCA_035633115.1 of Gemmatimonadaceae bacterium. NCBI lineage: Bacteria > Pseudomonadati > Gemmatimonadota > Gemmatimonadia > Gemmatimonadales > Gemmatimonadaceae > Gemmatimonadaceae bacterium. Next base: position 29,493 of record DASQFN010000102.1, read on the forward strand.
GCGCCGGCAACGCCCGTGTTGTCGGCGAACCGGGTGCGCGCGGCACGTCCCGCGCTCTGGAGCGATTTGCCGAGCGTGGCGGTGGGCATGTCGCTGAGCGACGCTGGCACCGTCGCGCCTTCGCGCTTCCAACGCGAAGGCGACCAGATCGTGCATCATGTGGGACGTTTTGCGGCGCAGGCGGGAACGAACGGGTGGTCGGCCGATCTGCGGTCGCTCGATCTCACGCCGCTGCCCGTCAAGCACAAACCACCCGCGAACCTCGGCGACGTCGACATCAGCGTCACAAACGTGACGGGAACGCCGAAGACGTATCAGCTCGTCGCAACGCCGGCGACAGCGGACGAATACCGGTTCGACTTCGTGCGCGCCCGTGTCGTGTTCGGCGCACCCCAAGAGAGCGGCGACACATTCGAGATCGCACATTGGACGTTATCGTGGCGCGAGCCCATGCGTTGGGAGCGCCTTCAGGGTGCGCTGCTGCTCGAGCTCTGGTCGGTCAGCGCCACGGAGGCGGCGGGACTCGCCGAGCGTCTCCAGGACCGACTGAGCGAGTCGGCGCTGCCCCGCGCGTACGGGTTTCTCAAGCTCGCGCCACAGCGGGTGGAGTCCGCGGAATCGCTCCAGCACACGTCTGGTGTCGGCGGCCCGTTCTCCGTCTGGCGCCAGCGGCTCGAATACGCATTTGCTCATGAGTTCACGGGCGGTGGCGAAGCAGCGGACGGCGCGGCAATCCACCGCATCGCGGTCACCATCGACGACGCCACGCCCGATTCACTGACCATCGGCCACTAGCGACACTCGTTTCCACTCGCAACCGCGCAGGGAGCGCAACATGTCGGAACTCATCACGGAAACCATTCTCCCCGGGACCTATATCGAGGTCCGCACCGAAGGACTGTTGTCGATCGGCGCCATCTCGGTCGGGAACGTGGGACTGGTCGGTACGGCGGAGAAGGGAGACGACACGATCGTCAGGCTCGCCACCTACGAGGAGGCGAGAGCGAGCTTCGGCGAAGCGCCGGAGTGGAATCCTGCCGACCACGACGACAACCTGTCGCTAGTGCGCGCGGCGAAGCTCCTCTTCGACAACGGCGCACAGACGGTGTATGCGCTTCGTGCCTACGACGCAGCGACGGCCGTTACCGCGACCTTCACGCTCGGTGCGGACGCCGGCGCGGCACAGGGCCTCGGCTTGCGCGCACGCACACCTGGTACGTGGGGCAATCGGATCCAGATCCGCGTCGAGCCCGTGGACGAGAAACTGCGCGTCGAAGACGAAGTCGTGTCGCGAATCAACGGCGGCTTCGCACTCTCGGCGCAGAAGCTGCTCACGGCCGGTGCGGCGGCACCGGCGGAGACGCCGAGTTTGGGCAGCGTCACCGTGTGGGAGAACGGTCTGCCACGCCGCTATCAACTGCGCACGGATCCAGCGTCGGCGCACGTGGTGCGCGTCGATGCCGCGAGTCGTGTGTTGACGTTCGCTGCGGCGCCCGGCGCGACGGCGGAAGTGGTCGCGAGCTATCCGGTGCCCGCAGAGTCGGTACGAAAGGTGACGCTGCGCTACGGCAACTCGCAGGAAGTGTATGTGGTGCCGAGCCTGACGTATCTCGCGCAGTTGATCTCTGACGAGGAGAATCCGTCGCGGCTCGTCGAGGTCGCGCAGCTGCCGACGGGTGATGGACTTCCCGTGCTTTCCGATGCCGGGCAGTTCGTCGCGTTCACGACGGGGGCCAACGGCACCGTCGCGCCAGCGAGATACACCGAAGCACTCGACCGGCTCGTCGAGCAGGATGTGCAGATTCTGGTCGTGGGCGGACTGCCGTTCGCGCGCGCCAAGTCCGCGGTGCTGGCGCACCTTGAGAAATCGGAGAATGCGGGCCGGGAGCGCATCGCCTTCGTCGGCGCCGATAAGTCGAACGTCGACAAGGTATTGGAGAATGCGAATGACGTCGCCGACAAGCGTCTGGTGCTCGTCGGGCCGGGCCTCAAGCAGATAGATCCCGAGACGGAGCGTGCGATCGCGCTGCCCCCGGCGTACGCGGCCGCCGCGGTCGCGGGCCGGTTGGCCTCGGTCCCGCCGCATGTGAGCCTCACGAACAAGACGCTACTTGGCATCGACGGGCTGGACGCGGCCTACAATCAAGGCGAACTCAAAGCGCTCGTGCTCAATCGCGTGTTGGCGCTCCAGACAAAGCGCGGGGTGCGGGTCGTGAAGGGTATCACGACGCACGACGAGGCGTTCACGCAGATCACGACCCGGCGCATCGTCGACTACGTGAAGCAAGGCACGCGACTCGGCGCGAACCAATACATCGGGAAGCTCAACAACCGACGCGTCCGCGAGAACCTGCGGACGACGCTCGACCGCTTCCTGTCGGATCTCGTGCTTCGCGAATTCCTCACGGGATACAACCTCAACGTGACGGCCGACCGCGCGATGGAGATTCGCGGTGAGGTGCTCGTCACGATGGATCTCATGCCGACGTTCAGCATCGACGTCGTGCGCGTCATCATGAACCTCAGCTGAGGGAGTCGCCGTGTTTAACACGAATGTCTACTCGGGCGCCGATGGATCGCTCACGGTCAGCGAGGCGGACGGCATCGATGCCGACGTCTTCGGCAAATACTTCGGCGAGTCGGGACAGGTCGGGCGCGTCACCAACGTCTCCGTCAATGTCACGACGCAGGTTAAGCCGTTTCATGAGCTGGGGTCGCACGCAACGCGTGAGCTCCGCGCCGGGAACCAGCAAATCTCGGGCTCGGTGGAGCGAGCGTACATCAACGGCGCGTTGCTTCGCCTGATGCTCGGAAAAAACGCGACGGAGGAGGAGTCGACAACGATCAAGATGCCGACTTTCAGCATGAAGGTGATCCTCGACAACCTGCAGCCCGAAGGCGATCCTGGAAATAGCGTGCTCGCGCTCTACGGCGTGATCTTCGACTCCTGGCAGTTCAGTCTTCCGGAAGACGACTTCGTGCTCGAGCGGCTGACGTTCCGGGCCCGTCGCATCAGCGTCGCCGACGTCGAGGTTGGATGAGCAGCCTCCTGGTGTCAGCGGAGGACCTGCTCGCCGGAAGCGACGCCACGTACGACGTCGAGCTGTCGGTGGAGCTACTGCCGTCGTTGAATGGAGGCGACCCGCGCCATGTGCGCATTCGCCCGCTCACGCTCCGCGATGTGCAGCTCATCACCAAGGCTGCTCGCGACGACGACGTGTTGACGTCGGTCTTGATGATTCAGCGCGCGCTCGTCGAGCCGCCGCTCAAGGAGAAGGAGATCGCAGCAATGCGATCGGGCGTTGTGCGTTTCCTTGTCGAGCAGATCAATCGCATCAGCGGTCTCACGAGCGACGGCGACGCGCAGCGCGAGCTCGCCGAATCGCCGTTCATGCACGCCGCGGTCATTCTCGCGAAGGAGTTCGGCTGGACGCCGGAGCAGATGCGCAGCCTGACGCTGGCGCAGGTCGTCGGGTTCATCGAAGGATTGCAGCGGGTGCGATCATCACCCGCAGGAGCGCCCAGATGAACGCGGTCGCTCGCGATGTGTGCGCGCCGGCATCGGCCCCCGGCGATTGGCGACGATCGTTGTGTGCGCAACGCCTCGTGCTGCAATCAGCTCTAGTGCGTTCGGCGCTCAATGGCGTCGGCGCACGCTTTCGCGGCGCGATACTTGGCGAGGAACTGATCGCCACGCTGAGTGATCGTCTCGCGCGATCGCTCCAAGGCTGGGATACGCCGCAGAGCGAAAGCGTTCCGTCAACCGTGCCACCGCGAACCACCGTGAACGGGAATGACGATGCACCAGCAATGCGACGGATAGAGGCCGGCACTAGCGCGTTTAACGCGATGCAAAGCGCACGCGTCGGGAACGCGACTCGATCCGATGGCGTCGTGGAACGCGCGTGGGTTGAGCCCGGAGATGACAGCGCTGACAGTGCGCCGCGAGCCGGCCACATAGGTGACGCCGACGTCCCGTTCCTTCGCCAATTCGTGGATAACGTGCCGGCAGACCGCGCCGGTCAAATCCTTCGCGCCGTCGGTCTGGACGTGCCGAGCGACGAACACCGCCGCGACGCGCAGCGCACGTCACCGTTGGAGGCGGCGCTGCAACGATATCGGCAGACGCTGGAACGACCGACGAGCGAAACTGCGGCAAACGCGTTGGTGCTGCCGCCGACGATGCCGCGTCACGCGGAACGAACCGCGCGCGGTCCGGCATTGTCGAATGTAGAGGGGAAAGCGATAGCGGCCGGTGCACCGGAGCAGAGTGTCGGCTTTGGGCGACATCTTGTGACCGGCGCCGGCGATGCGCCTCTGAATGAAGCGCGTGACCCCCGATGGTGGAGCGCTCGCGTTGACGCGATTCACACCCGAGCGGAGTCGTTCGCTCCGGCGGCGCGCGCGGGACCGGCGCGCTTCGACGACGACGTCGCAGACGAGTCGGCGTTCGCGGACGTTCTCGCCGAGGTGCTCCATCGGCAAGCGCGCGCGTATGGGGTCGCAGTCCCATGAAGGTCAAGCCGATGCTGGGCGACTTCGTTCTTCCAGGACTCGAGTACATCGAGTCGTTGGAGCGGCGCGCGCTCGTCGAACATCGCGTGCCGGGGCTCGACGGAAATTACCTCCAGGATCTCGGGAGCGACCCGAATCGCATCATTCTGGCGGGCACGCGTGCCGGCGATGACGAGCGCGACGAGTTTCTCACGAGTATCCGCGAGCTCTTCAGGACCGGTCAGCCGACAACGTTCACCGCGGACATCACGACGGCGACCGATCTGACCGACGTCGTAATCGAAGACCTTCAAGTGGCCGAGGTGGCCGGCAGTCCCGACACGTTCCGGTATTTGGTTCTGGCGCGGAAATACACACCGCCGCCCGAACCGCCACCATCGGGCTTGCTTGATGCGAGCATCCTCGACGATGCACTGGGTGCACTCGGCGCGATGGACATTCTCGACGCGCTCGTCGACATCCCCACCGTGGCAGATCCGACAACGCCGCTCACCGGGGCGCTCGACGGTGTGAAGTCAGCGACGTCGGGGTTGGCGGGCGTCGCTGCGCCGCTCAACGCGCTCTTCGGGGTGTAGGGATCGCAGATGGGCACCTCGGCGTCCGCCTCCGTCTCGCTTTCCGCCAAGATTCCCGATCCGACGCAGTTCCTGTCGCTCGTGGAGTCGTTGAGCGGCAAGGTGAGCGGAGTGCATCTGCCGGTGATGCCAACAGCGCAGATCACGTCGCTCGTCACGACCTTCAAGCTCGAGCTTCCGGATCCGAAACGGTGGAGCGCGACGGTCACGGCCGACTCGTCGAAAATCGCCATGTCGATGCCCGATCCGTCGTCACTCATCGCTCCGCTCGAGCGGCCGATTGCTGCGGTGAAGGACATTGCTGCCACCGACTTCGCCGGAGCGATCAGCGATCTGACCGCGAAGTTGCAATCGTTCAACGTGGAGTTCGAGCGCGATCCTGAAGCGTTCGTGAAGGCGATGTTCACGCCGTCGTCGTCGGTCGCGGCCGAGATTCGCAACTCGCCGTTCATGCAAGTGCTGATGTCGATCGGGCGGCTGATCGGCGAGGAGGAGCTCGCGAAGGCGCCGGAGCGTGCGTTGGAGTTTGGCGCGTGGCTTCAGCAGCTGCTGCAGGACCGCATCGGGAGCGTGTTGATTGCGTTCGTTGCAGCCGGGGAGGTCGCGACGATGACTCGTCGGCTCGTCCGCGCGGCAGATCTCGTCGACGCCAGCGTGGATGTGACGAGCCTGCAGGCGCGACGAGAGGCAGCGCGCGCGGCGATGATCGCGGCAACCGCGAAGCTCAGCGGGGTCGTCGATGAAGTCCAAGTGCGGGCAGAGCTTGGCGCCGCCCGCGTCGCGCTCGATGCGTGGATAGGGGATGTGTCGAAGGCATTGGCGTTCGGCGAAGCATCGGCTGGGATCATGGGCATCGCCGTCGCCCGGGAGCGATTCGCGCGGTTGGGCGAATCGACCGCGAAGGTCAATCACCAATCGTTGAACGACGTCGCGACGAGTCTCGGTACGCTGATCGAAACGCGAAAGACGGCGATCCATCCGTCGGCGACGGTTGCGGACGAGCTCGACGCGACCGTGCGGCAGCTGTTGCTCGACTTGAAGGGACGCATTGACGCGTTCGACGTCTCGTCGATCGAGAAGGGCATCGATGATTTCGTCGCGACGGTCACGCTTCCGATTGACAAGCTCGAGGCGTTCAAGCGCGATGTCGAGCGTGAGGTGCGTGGTGCGCTGGAGACGATCCGTCAGGCGATTACCGCGGTGGATGTGACGCCACTGCGCGCGGAGTTCGATGGCGCGATGCATCAGGTGGAGGCAACGGTCGGTTCGCTCGCGGCGGAAGTGGGGAATGTGCGCAAGGTGGTCGAGGAGGCCATCGCCGCAGCGACCGCCGCGCTGCAAGAGGCGCATGACTTCGTTCTCCATCCCGAGCACGGCCTCAAGGCGCAGATCGATGCCGTGTTCGCTGCATTGCGTGATCTCCTCACGCAACTCAACATTCAGGGCGTCGTTGACGACGTCACGGGCGCCGTCAACGACATCGCGCGAGAGCTGGAGCGCATCGAGCTGGCGCCGGTGATCGATGCCACAGTGTCGGCGATCGATACCGTGGCCGCGATCCTCGACAAAGTGGCGCCGCTCCTCGTGACGGACGATCTGCGCGCGAAGCTGTCGGAAGCGACGGACTTTTTGCGGCAGGTCGACTTCGACGAGATTCGCGCAGCCCTACAGGAAGTCCTCGACGGCATCATCAACGGAATCAACACCGACGCGTTGGGCAAGATCGAGGAGGAATACAACAAGGCGGTCGCGGCGATCGGCAAATTGGATCCGACGCCGGTGCTGGAAGGTCTGCAAACCGACGTCTTCGATCCGCTGATCGAGGAGTTATCGAAGATCAAGCCGGCCGAGGAGCTGGCGCCGATCGTAGGCGCGTTCGCTGAGGCGATTGGGACGCTGCGCGCGTTCGATCCGACGGAATCGCTGCGGTTCCTGATCGAGTTCCACCACGACATCCGGTCTAAGTTCGACCAGGTGTCGCCGGACAAGCTGCTTGAGCCGGTGGTGCGCGCGCTGACCGAACTGCGGCAGGGCATTACGAAAGTGCTCAAGCTGCATGAAGCACACGCTGCCCTCGACAAGCTCGACGCCGCGATTGCGCCGGTTCTCGAGGCGGTCGATCTCGCGACATGGTTTGGACATCTCGATAGCGGGCTGACGGAGCTTCGCAACGCGATCGCGACCTTCGATCCGGCGGAGCTCCTCGGGCCGTTGGCGAGCGCGCTCCGTGAAGCGTTCGACAAAACTGGCGCCGTGCTCGACAAAGCCGGGCTGGCGTCCGTGTTCGAGGCACTCGCCGCAAGCGGTGACTCGCTGCAGATGCAGCTCGAGGGAGCACAGCGGAAACTCACCGGCGCGAGCAGCCGCGCCGCCGCGATCAACGTTGCGGCGATCATCGATGAATTCCGCCCGCTCCATGCGGCGTTGTCCGCGGCCGTTGCCGGCGCATCGGTGAGTGCCGGCGCGCGCGTCGAGTTCGCCGCAAGTGTCGCGAAGCTCGAGCCACTCACGGCGTGGGCGGGCGTTCAGACCCGCGCGCCGCGCGCAGAGAGAGCAATCGCAACCGTCAGCGTCGACTTCGGGACGATGTTGTCGAGCATCGGCCCGACGCTCGCGATGTCGCAGAAGGTGATCGACACACTCCGCATACTGCGGCGCCCCATCGAGGCCTTGTGGGAGCTCGCGCTCAATCCGTTGCGGAGCATCGTGCCCATCCCGGAAGGTGCTGGGGTCCATACCGTATTGCTCGCCGTGTTCGACGCGCTCGATCCACGAAAATGGAACGGAGAGATCAAACAACTCTCCGAGTCGCTCGTCGCCAAACTGCGCGTGTTGCTCGGCGCGACGGCCATCGCCGCGCTGCGTCGAGCGGTCGACAAGGTGAGTGGCCTCGTCGATGGGCTCAACATCGACGATCTCGTCGCCGCGTTGCGCGATATCCACACGGCTATTGAGGCACAGATCAACGCGCTCGATCCGGAGCCGTTGCTCGCGACGCTGAAGTCGACGTACGACGCGGTCGTCGGAGCGACGGAGGCGATCGATCCGGGGCCGTTCGTCGCGGAGCTCGACACGGTCTATTCGCGCGACGTGATCGGGTTAGTTGAGGCGATCAGCCCGAGGAAGCTGCTCCTCGAGCCACTCAAGTCGTTATTCGAGGAGATCAGCGCGATGCTCGGCGCGCTCGATATCGGAGAGCTGTTTGGTCCCGTGCTCGAGCAACTGCAGCGACTTCGCACGGAATTGCTGGACGGAATCACGCGTGCCGGCGCGTCATACGAAAGCATGCTGAACGCGATCCCGACCGAAGGCGGCGGGGTGAGCGCCAGCGTGAGCGTGGGATAGCCGGTGCCAGCCTATCTCACGCATGCGGCGGTCGTCATCAAGATGGCCGAATGGCTCGAGATGCTGCGGGCGCAGATCGAGGTGCGGCGCACCAGGTTCGCCGCGATTGGTCAGCCGATGACTTCGCTCGACGAGCGCCTCTACTATCTAGCGGGGCAGACGCTGCATTTCCTGCGGGAGGATCCGGCGGCGGCGGCGGACGTTGCGCTCCCGGTGACGGAGATCAAGAACGGCATCGGAACGCGTCTCTCGAAATACGCTCTCGTCGGATCGCTCGGGCCAGATCTTCCCGCCGCCGGCTACGTGTTGGCGATGAATCAGGATTGGGCGTGGCACACGCTGCACAACGGCGAGCCGCGCCGAGCGAAAAAAAATGCCCGCACAACGACGTTCATTCTCAAGCTGCTCGAAGTAGCGGAGAAAGACGAGAAAGATGGACGGCTGACGGCGGCGCAGCGGCGGCGCGTCGTGTCCTACGCTCTTGGCCATCTGTCACACGTGGCGGCCGACGTTCTTCTGCATCCGGCCGTGCATCACCTCACGTGGGACAAGAAGCGCGGCGCGCTCGATCCGCTCGAGCACAAACTGTTCGAGGTCGCAATCGACGCGCGGTTGGCGCAGGGGTTCTACAATCGCGACGATCTCTACGACGACATTCAGAGCTGGACGGATTACTACCTCGACAAAGGTGATTTCAAGGAAGACCTGAAGCTTCTGACGAGGGAGCTGAACGGGGCTTTCAAGGCAACGTTTGGCGAAGACCGACCAAACGCGCCGGTCTGTGGACTGGCCGATTCGACGAAGTGCGGTGCGCCGAAGTTCGACAGCGACTTCTTGATGGATGCCTACAGCAACACGACGAACTGGGCGATCGACGCCGGTTACGATCACGGTCCGGCTGGCATGGACGTCATCTGGACGCTGACGATCCTGACGGGCGCGATTTTGTCGGTCAACTCGCTTGCTGGAAGCACCGAGAAGTTCAGCACTCTATTCAACATCCCTGAAGATCAGATCACGGAGCTGACAAACGAGCAGGCGCCGGAGTGGCAGCAGGAGGGCACGGCGAGTATCGACGTCTGGCGCGACATCATCGACACGTCACTCGGCTGGGCCGACAAGGTGGCTCTGCCGTATGAGTGGCTCCTCGGCGGCAGCTTTCCGCTGCGATTGATCACGTTCAATCAGGCGCCAGACGGATTCTTCGGACAGGACGAAGGCGTTGAGGACAGCAACCCGGCGATTCGCACGGTGAACGACGTCGTCTGGGGATTGAAGACGTTCGGCTTCATCATCCTCGACGAGCTGGCGCCGAAGTTCACGGAACAAGACTGGTGGAGCTGGCTCTGGTTCGTCGTCGACAACGCTCACGACTTGATCGAGCATTTCGCGCTCCAGTACGAGTCGCGCAAGGAGAACTACAGCGAAGACCGTCTCGGCAATGCGACGTGGGCGCCGAAGAAGATCCTCGGCACGTCATATTTCGTGGCGAACGCGTTGACGATGTTGTGGAAGTCGACGCGTACGAACACCGACGGGACCCGGGCGAAAGGTGTCGAGGCCGAGGACTTCATCTTCCCGCTCATCTTCGCGAACGTGATCGCAGGGGTCTTCGTGTGGAGCGGGATGTGGCGCGACCATCTGCTCTTCAAGACGACGAAGTCGCGATGGCCGTCGTCGGATGTGAAGCCGGTCGAGCAGCTCCTGCCGGTGCACACCGTGGGTGGGCGCAAACAATTCGACGCGGTGAGCGCACAGAAGTTCAGCGTGCGCCTCTTTGCGGATGACAAGCTTACGGCGGAAGGAACGGAGGCGTACTACCCGGACGGCGGCGGCGGCCCGAGCGACGTCGACGGACAAAGGGAACGCGATCTCGCCGCGCGTAAGGCACTGCTTGCGGAGCTCCCGAGTCACGAGTACACGCTGCCTGAGCTGCTGGATCACGCGGCGCGTTTTGCCGGTCTGCTCGGCATGGCCGCGATCGCCTACAACGAGACGGCGGCGCCGGTGCGGCCGCACATGACGGAGATCTTCAAGGACTGGAATCTCGATTTCTCCACCGTCGACCAGTGGAAGGAATTGCTCGAGCCGGGGATTGCCGATGACATGGGCGTGTTGTACGCGGCGAACCTCTATGCGGTCGACCTCGAGCAACAGGCCGCTGCGCCAAATCTGTCCGCAATTGGCCGCTTGCGTGCCGCGCTCGGACTGACGGACGTAGCTGGCGGTCTCATCGCCGACTTCACCCATGAGGGATTTCTCATCGATGCGGTCGACGCGGAGACATCGCGCGCCTTGCGACTCACGCGGCCTGGAGCGGTCGTACTGCCGAACCTCGACGTCGACACGCCCCCGGCGTCGCCGCTTCCGTCGCCGCTGCCTGTGCGCACGGGCGATCTCGATGCGCTGAAAAACGACACGATCAATCCGCTTGGAAACGATCTCGCCGAGCTCACGGAGTTTCGGATTCGAAAACCCTCGAGCGCAGGATCGCCACACACGGTGGTGCTGCGGTTGCACGCATTGGACGCGAGCCGCGTACGCGTGTTCATGAAGGACGCAGGAACGTCAGACACCTGGCCGGTCGTCCTGGGCTTCACGACTGCGGGAAACAAGACCGAGTTCGAGATTCCCGCCGCAGCCCCCAACGAGACCGACTACGTAATCGAGCTCAAAGGATTCGCCGGCGATCCGGGATTGCCCGCGCCGACGGGCTCAGGGCCGCTCTCTCCGGCGCCATTCGGCACTGCCGGGGCGAGCGTCGGGGCACCGGTCGTTCCCGAGCGTCGCGAAGCCGAAGTGTGGATCGAAGTCATTCACAAAGACGGCGCCACTGAAGTGCCGGGCATCCGCGACCTCGGCCTGTTCGGCGTTGCGCCGCTGCTGCTGCTGGACAACATGAAAAAGGCCGAGCGCCTGTACGCCGTATTCGTGCCGGATCAGTTCGACGGCGCCGGGAATTTGCTGCTCCCGGGCAATTTTCCATTCGTGTCCGATCTCGCCCGGGCGCTGCGGTCCGATGCGGGCATCGCGCCGAAGGTGACGTTCCGGACAACGCCGGCGGTGAGTGGAACGCTGGACGATTTCGTGCCGCATCAGCCGGTGAAGGCGGGCGATCCCGACGAGGCCAGCGCGTTCTACATCGTCGACGGGATGACGTACGGCCACCTCGCGCGGAAGCGCGTGGCGTCGGACCCCGATCTCTTCCTTTACGATCCCTGGGTGCAGGACGAATTCGAGATCTGTTATGTGCACGCGCCGCGGTCGTGGATGCACGTCGTTCTCCACAACCCGCGGAAGCGCGAGCTGGCCGACTTCGTAGAGAAGGAGCTGCCGGCGGTCGACGTCGGACTCTTCAACGGCGTGAGCTCTGACAGCGACAGCATCAGCTACGGCGGCAATTTCGAAGTGTCGCCGCCGGTGCCTGTCGCAACGTTGGCCCAGCCGCGGGGCGCCGCCGGTGCCGAGGTGCTCGCGCAGCCCGTGTCGCCGCTCGGGAAGGTTCTGCTCGGCGAAGGCACGCCGTTCCTCTTCGACATCGCGGAACGATTCGGCGCGGAGCTGCAGGCGCGTACGATCAGCGCGGACCTCAAGTCGGAGATGAACGGACACAACTTCTTCATCTCGACGAGCGACACGGTCGACATTCGCGTCGGCGATCGCGAGTGGCTCATCACGACGCCGGCGATGGGGCAGTCGCTGCTCGTCAAGCGCGAGCCGGGCAAGCTTAAGGTCCATCTCGCGCGCCTGGCGACGAAAGAGTTCAAACACTTCCTCGAGGCGCAGCGCGCGCAGCCGATCGTCACCGTCGACACGTCGTGGCTCGCTGTCGGTCACGTGGATGAAGTCTTCATTTTCGTGCCGGCGCCGTCTGGCGGTGGAAAGAGCTTCCGTCTCTTGATGGCATCGTCGAAGCTCGCGCTGGACATCTTCCAGGAAGCGCAGTTCCTCAATGCTGCAGACCCGGTAGCGCATCCGCTGACGAAGACATTCCGCGGACGCAATTGGCTTCGGCCGAGACCGGGTCGAGCGACGACGACGGCGGCGGAGACGGTCGCACAGACGCTCACGACGCACGGCACGTTCAACCGAGAGTTGCAGATCCGGCGGCTCACGCCAATGGAGGATCGGCTCAAGGCGACGCTCGGCCTCGACGCGGCAGACGTCATTCGCGTGCCGGTTCTCTATGACGTGATTCCGACCGCCTTCCTCGATCAGATGGGCGCGCGCGTGCTCGACGCGACGACGGCGAACGGCGTGCGCGATCTCACAACGGCCGCGTATTCACCTGGCGTGGTGAACCTTCAGCTGGTCGACAACCTCGCGTTGGTTCCGAAGCCGCACGGGCCGCGTATGAAGCCCGACGACGTCGTGAAGGTGATGGACAAAGTTGGATTGCCGGGATTGGCGGTCGGCGATCTTCCCGCGCCGGGAAGCGAACAGTGGGTGCGTGTGGGAACGACCGCCAGCGCACTCGCGGCGACCTTCGGCAGCTCGGCCGCCGCCATCAAGGGCGACCCACGCAATGCCGGAAAGTTCACGGGGGGCGGCGCGGTGAAGCTCAACTGGGATCGCATCTTCATTCCCGAAAATACCGTCGACCTCCTCGAGGCCCACGTGCACGTACAACTGACGAAGCTCGGTCTCAAGGTCCACTTCATCGAGGATTGGGACGATTACCACATCATGGAGGGCGAGGTGCACTGCGGAACGAACGTGCGCCGCACGCCCATCGAAGCGGACGTCACCTATCGCGGTCCAAAGTGGTGGGACTGCGAGAGCGTGAAGAACTGAGGTGAAGACGCCATGACTCGAGCCGACTTCAACGCCCGATTCAACACCTGCGTGCAGCAGACGGGAAGCGCGTATCGTGACGCGCGTGAAGCCATTCGCTCGGCGGGACCGGAAGTCACGCCGTGGCTTGCCGAGGAGCGCGCGAGCAGCGACGGGCTGGTTGCGGCCACGGCGGCGATTCTTCAGCTGTGGCGCGCAACACCAGATCTTGCGAATGAGATTCTGTTCGTCGCGCGCGGCGAAGGCGCGGGCGGCGAAGACGCAACGCCGGTGAGCGGAAAACTGTCCGTCGGGCGTCTCGGCAGCCGGCTCGTGGCGTATGGCGATGAGGGCGTTCCACGCCTGATCGAGCTTGCGCTGAAGGGCGAGCCCGGCACCGAGGACGCAATCGCTCCGGCGCTTCAAGCCTTGATGCTGATGCGGCCGCCGCTTGCACTGCCATATCTCGTCGACGCGGCGAGCCGCAACACGGGAGTGGTGGAGCGCAGCTCGGTGCTCGCGGCGTTGGGCGAGATGCGGCACGACGGCGCGAAGGACGCGGCGCTCGCGGCGCTGACCGACGCGTCGGCGAAGCCATCGTTGCGCAGTGTCGCAGCAGCGGTGACCGGACAACTGGGTGACGTGCGCGCGGCGCCGGTGTTGTTGGCGATGGCCGCCGATCCAACGGCCAACACGCGCCTCCGAATGAGCGCGGTAACGGGACTGGGTCAACTCGGCGACGCAGCCGGTGCGAGCGCAATCGTCTCACTCGCCAGTCTCGCACGCGGTCGTGACGAAGGGCTCGCGCTCGCCGCCGTCGCCGCCCTGCAAGGAATCGCGAGTGCGCGCTCCGCGCTCGACGAGCTGGCCCGCAGTGCAGTCATCGCGTCAGTGCAGTCCGCGGCGCGGGATGCCAATTCTTCCATCGCCTGACGAGACGATCATGGATACCGTGTCATGCAAACTCAAATTGGGCGCCTGGGAGATCGATACGAAGGACGATCCGCGCACTGAGCTTTTGCAAGTTCTCACAGAGCGCGGGATGAACTCGCCCGCGGGACGTTGCGAGGTGTCGCTGTTCGTAACGCCGGCCGCCAAGCCCGGGCTTCTCGAGCAGGCCGTTGGCGCCGCGGCGTCGGCGCTGGGCATCGGTGGCGGCGGGTCGTCGGGACCACCCAAGTTCTCGATGGACGTTCGCGGACTCGCCGTCGCGCACGATGATGCGATGGAGATCACGCTGTCCAACGGCGATCGATCGGCGAAGGTAATGACAGCCAAGGTGGATCGCGTGACGGGCCATCAAGGGCACGTGCGCTTCAGTGGGCGCGCAACGCTGGCAGCGGCGGCGCGCGCGCGCACCGATCGGGTGTTTCTCAGCCAGGGCATGGCGCAGATCGCCGGCGATCTCGCGACCGATGCGGGCGTCGGCACCGGCCAGATCGACACGGGTGACACCTATCCGTATTTCGTCGCCGACACGGCGCAGACGGTCTTCGATCATCTGCTGTCGCTCGCGCAGCTCGAAGGGATGGATCTCTACGACGATGCGGACGGGGCGATCGTGATGCGGCGGTTCGCGAAATCTGGCGCGGACCGAAAGCTCTATCACGGAATTCATCTGCTGGACGCGCGCGTCTACCACGACGTGACCGCCTGTGATCGTGTGCAGGTAACCGGCGAGGGACCGTCGAGCTCGGGTGGATCACAGAAGTGGCATCATCTCCTCAAGGATCCGGCGACCGTGCAATCGACCGCGGGCCAAGGCAGCGGTGCCCGACTCCTCGCGCGCTCGGCAGCGCGCTCGAGCGACGCCGTCGAGCGACTCGCGAAGGGCCGATTGGGCGCGGCGCTGGACGGTGCGACGCGCGGAACGCTCCGTTTGCTTGGCGATCCCACGATCACGTTGGGTGATGCCGTCGAGGTGACGAGCGCGCCGTGGCCCGAAGCCAACGGCGTTTACAAGGTCGTGCACGTTCGGCATCGCGTCGTAAAACGCGACGGCTATGTCACCACGCTCGGCGTCACAGGCATGGGCGGCAGCGACGCCGCCGGCGACATGCTCGGCGCCGCGTTGGGTGCGGTGGCGGGGCTGCTCTGATGTTCGACGCCGTCGGCGTGATCCGCGCGATCGTGGGCGAGCAATTGCGGGGCTATCGCACCGCGGAGCTTGGCGTAGTGACCGCGGTGTACGCGCACGCCGGCGGATCGGACGCCGACTGGTATCAGTGCGACGTGCGGTTGCGCGATTCCGGTCTCGAGCTCAAACGGGTAGCCGTCACGACGCAGCGCATCGGCGCGGGTGCGCTGCCGGACGTCGGCAATCTCGTATTGCTCCAGTTCATCGGCGGCGCGATCGACGCGGCGGTCATCGTCGGCTGTCTGTACAACGAAGACGACGCGCCGCCAAAGATCAAAGCGCACGAACACGTCTACGTCTCGCCGCACAGGGAAGAGAGTGGGATTCGCCGCTTTCACATCGAGTTGCCAAACAGCAACTCGCTGACGCTCGACGACGACAAGCTGAAGCTCGAGATGGGGCGCACGACGATCGAAGTGACTCACGACGGCGATGTCGCGATGAACGTCGGCGGAAAGTTGAGCATCGTCGCCGACGGTGACGCGAGCATCGAATCGAAGGGGAGCATCGCGCTCAACGCGGGGACCGACGTTTCGGTCGAGGGGATGAACGTGTCGGTCAAAGCGCAGGCGGAAGCAAAGTTCGAGGGCAGCGCATCGGCGACGCTCAAGGGCGCGGCGGTCACGCTCGCGGGTCAGGCGCAGTTCTCACCCGCTTAGGAGAATTCTCGAAATGCCTGGATGTCCCGTCACCATCGGATGCAGCGTCGTCGTCTCGCCTGGAATGGCGATCGCACCGGACACCGGCGTTATCACCATGATTCCGCCCGGGGGACCGTTGGCGAACGGAATGCCGCTCGCTTTTGCCGGCGCCATGTGCACGATGGTCAACTCCGTTACCGGCGTTCCATATCCGCTCGTGATCGGGTCGCTCATTCCCAGCATGGTGAAAGCGGGTGGCCAGCCATTGGTACGCGTGGGTGACGCCATTCCCGGCGCCCCGGGCGTGCTCACCATTATCGGCCCGCCGGCGTCGCCAGCGGTCGTCGACTCCACCGGGTGACCCCGATGACCGACGACCTCCTCGGACGCGACCTTGACCTCGGCTTCATCGCCGATGAAGAAGGGCGTGTGCTCGCCGGACCGTCGATGCGGGCGGATCTGCGCGCGAAACGGCGCGAGGGAGCGAGCTCGCGCAAGCTCGATCTCGCGACGATCGATGGCCGAGCCAATCTGGCGCAGGCCATCATCCTCCGGCTGATGTGCGAACGGGAGGAGCTCTCGGTCCTCGGCGTGCCGTGGTACGGGTCGCGGCATCATCGGCTGATCGGCGAGCCGAATACGGAGGGCAACCGCGCGCTCGTGAAGCTCTACGTTCTTGAGTGTCTTCGTCAGGAGCCTCGGCTCGAGAAAATCCTCAAGGTCGACGTCCGGCCAGGCGACGGCCTCGCGAAACGCGACACGTGCCGGATCGAGATCTCCGCACAAATCATCGGCAGCGCCACACCGCTCAATCTCGTCGTGCCGTTCTCGTTCGGCGGAGGTGCGGCATGACCTTCGTTCCGCAGCCATTCGAGCAAATCGCCGACGACCTGCTCACCGCGCTCACCGGCGGTGTCACGCGCGAGGAGCATCAGTTCATCGGCTTGGAGGAGAGCTACGGCGTCGCGTCGCCCGACGTGATTCCAGAAAGTATCGGCGTGTCGGGGCAGATCGGTGCGACCTACGTGCGCTTCGATCGCGACATCGATTACACGCTCGACTTCACCAACGGCACCATCCGGTTCAAAGATGGCGGGGGCGCTCGGCGTCCGGACGACCGGAGTTTTTTCTATCTCAGCTACTACCGCTCGGAGACGCCGAAGAAGCTCACCGATCGCAATCCGGGAAGCGTGACCTTCTTGCTCGCGAACGCGTTCGCGCGCGAGGTCGCCGTGCTACAGAAGCAAATGGCGTTCATCTACGACTCGGCCTACGTCGAGCTCGCCACGGGAACGTCGCTCGAGCATGTCGCCGCGCTGCTCGGCATCACGCGCAAGGATGCGCGCTTCGCGATGGGCGAAGTGTTGTTCCTGCGCGATACGCCGGCGCACGGCGACATCTCGATTCCGGCCGGCACCGTCGTCGCCACCGAGCGCGGCGAGAGCTTCGAGACCGTCGAGCGACGCACGCTCAATCGCGGCCAACTGTCTGTGACGGCCGCGATCCGCGCGACCGTCGACGGCACACCGGGCAAGGTCGACGCGCGCACGATCGATCTTATCACGCGGCCGATCTTCGGCATCACCGGCGTGATCAATCCCGAGGCCACGGCGTTCTCGACGGAGAAGGAGACCGACGAAGCGCTGCGCCGCCGCATCAGAGGAACGATCGAGCGCGCCGGCAAAGCGTCGCTCGAGGCGATCAAGCTCGCGCTTCTCGAGCAGGTGCCCGGTCTGAATGACACCAACGTGCAGGTCGTCGAGCGAACCGACGTCGCCGGCATGGTCGACGTGAAGATTGGGCTTGGCGATCAGGTCGACGACACGCTCATTCGGCGCGTCGAAGATGCGATTCTCTCCGCGCGTGCCGCGGGGGTGCGCGTCACGCACAACCTGCCGCGCAAAGGCGCGCGTACTGACGGTGAAGGCGCTGCGGTGTTGATCGCCGAAGGAGCGCGCCCGCCGGTGCGTCTCGATCCTGACGTCGTTGCGCGCAACGCGACGGGTGTGCTCGAGCTGCAACTCGTCGTGCTCGTGCGTCTGCTCGACCCGGCGCTGAGTGCGGCGCAGAAAGACGGCGTCGAAGAAGAAATTCGCGCGCGCGTTAAGGCCTACTTCGAGTCGCTGCCGATGGGAGCGCCGGTGATCCACAGCAAGGTCCTCGCGGCGGTCGTCGGCCACGACGCCGTTGCTGACGCGATCGTCAAATTGGGGGCGGCCGGCTCGCTGGCTCCTTCCATAGAAGGAAACCTCGATACGGATGGTAGAAAGGCCCATGTCGCTGCGGCCTCGATCGCCGTCGCGCTCATGGCCGAGCCCGTGACGATCGACGTGCTCGTCTTGCTCGATAGTCGTCAGACGCCGCCGACTGGGGCGCAGACGGACGCCACACGTTACGCCCTCGAGGCGTTGTCAGCATCGGGCGCGCGCGTGCTGACGAAGAGCGACATGCTTGCCACGCTCACCGCCACGCTTCAACCCGCGACGACGCTGGCCGCGCGCAACCCGCTGGTCGTCAACGCGACCTACGGCGACACGGGGCGCCAACTCGTCAACGCCGAGCGCATAGAGCTCGACGAGCACCACATCGTCGAGTGGCGCACAGTCACGTTGCAGCTCGAGGGCGTGTAGATGCCGAAATCGTCACGCATCCTCGGCCTCTTTCAATCGACAATCGCCACCGAATCTTTCTCGACGTTGGCGACCGTCGTGTCGGCGCTTGCCGGGCCCATCGAGGAAGCGGACACTCTTCTTTTCCGGATTCAGCGCGCGCATCGCATTCGCGTCGCAACGCAGACCAATGATGTATTGCTGCTGGCAAATGCGCTCAATCTCCAGGAGCAGCACTTCAGCGATCTGCGTTCGGACGAAGACATCAGCTACGACCGGCTGCTGACAGCAATGAAGCGTCGCGTCGAACGTGTCGCGCGTCTTCACCTCGACGCACTCGGCACACCCAAAGCCGTGGTCGACGCCGCCGCGATCATGCTGGATGCCGAGCTGACTCGGAAGACCGACACGCCATGGTTACGTCGTCTCGATGCCGAGGCGTATTCGTATGTGACCGACATCGACTTCGGCGAGGGCCGAAGCGGCGGACGACAGCGCGGCCGCATCTACCTGCACGAGAACCCGCTCCGCCCGCGCACGGTGCCGTCGACACCGCGCACTCCGCTCGACGCGTGGCTCGTGTCGGGCGACAACGTCGATTCGTCGCCCGCGCGGATCGTGATCGACGGCATCGACGATCGCGCCGTATTGCCGAGCGTGTTTTGTCCGATGACCGGACAAGGAGTGACGTTTTATGGCGTCATTCCCGCCGGCTCTCGTCTCGTTATCGACGTCGAGGACGGCGCTCGCCTCGATGGCCGTCCAGTGAACGACTGGGTGAGCTTCGACGTCGGCGCACGCGCGGACTATGGCCGCTACAACGCCGACGGATACGTCGTCGAGCGAGACGGCGCGCGCGATCCGTTCGACGGCGACATGTCGCGACTCTTCACCGCGCCGTACCGCCGCATCAAACCGGTGCCGAGCATTCCGCCTGGGACCACAGAGTGGGTTTTCGCGGTCGAGGAGGGAACGTACGACCAGAGCAACGCGGACTACGCGGTCTACGCGTTGCCGCCCGAGCCGCGTGCCGTGTTCGACCAGGATCCGGGGTACGACGAATCGGTCTACGACTTTGCGCCGAGTGCGTCGGTTGCGATGACGTGGTATGAACGAATGCCCTGCGCGTTCAAGCTGCTGGTGCCTGCGGAGACGCCGGCGTACGCGCCGGATGCTCCGCCGACCTCAGCTGTAGTCCCGGCAGAGATCGAGGCCGCGAATACGGAAGCGCACTACGCCACGACCGACCTCGGTCGTATCTCGGCGTTCGTCACGCGCTGCAGGGCCGCCGGCGTGCGCGCGTTCATCGACACCATTCGTCCCGAGTGGGTACTCGGAGAATCCATCGTGCGTGCGGCCGACGCGTCGTCGGGGCCAGGCATCACCACAGCGACGACCATAGTCCGACTAGAGGGGAGCGATCGCATTATCCCCGTCGATCCGGCGACACCAACGTCAGCGACTTGAGGAATTCATCATGGCCGATTTCAGCCTGGGCGCGAAAGCGATTAAGCACACGATCTCGCCGTCGTCACCGATCTTGAGAGCGGCGCTCACGGCGTCTCCGGCGATTGCGGCGGTCAAGATACCGCCGCGCTTGATCTTGCCGACGATTCCACCGGCACCGGTCGCGCCGGCGCCACCTCCGCCGACGCCAGCGCCAACTCCGGCGCCGGTTGCGGCATTGCCGACGCTCCCGCCGGTGCCCGACGAGAATCCATTCAATCATCTGCCGTTCCCCGCGCCGGGCGACCGCATTCGCGCGGACGACTTCAGACAGCTGTCCCTCTGTCTGCAATTGCTGCAGGCGAGCACGCAGTTATCCGCGGCGCTGTTTGGGCAGACGGTCGCCGCGGCACGTCCGTTCCTCGCGGCGCAAGGACGCGTGTTGTCGCGCATCATGAGCGTGTTCGGATCGGTGCTCGAGGACGCGAGCGACACGTCGTTCGATCAACGAATAATCATGATGGTGCTGCCGGTGGTCATCGGAGAGCCGGAGGTGCAAGTCATCGTCAGCGAGGCGGTGGAAACGCGGCGCCTCGCGCCCGAGCTTCGCGGGAACAGCTACGCTGCGGCCGAGGGCGCGCTACGTGCGAGCATCGGGCAGGGAACGATCTCGGCGTCGCCCACACGTGTTCCGCAAGTCACCAACATCTCGCTGGCCGATGCGATCGCGTCGATCGGCGCTCCATCCACAATAAGGAGACCCTTGTGACTTCCATTCGACCGACGTTCGCGACTGGCGGAATTGCCGCCGCTCTCCGCAGCGCTGTAACGCCCGGCATCGCCGGCGCGGCGGCAGCGCCAACGGCTCCTGCCGCTCCGCCAACACCGCCGGCACCGCCGCCAATGTCGACGTTGCCTCCGTTTGCATTTCAGCCGCCGCCACCGCCGGGCGGAGTGCCGAGCTTTCCCACCATAACGGAGCCACCGGCTGCGCCCGATCCAACGCCGCCCGCCCCACCAGCCGCGAATCCGACGTTCGCGTCGGTGCGGCCGAATCTCACGGCGGCCGCAATCGATCCCAGGTTACTTGCCGCTCGCCAACCGCCGGTCTTCACGGCGGTCCCACCGATCCTCACCGCGCCGCCGCCGCAGCGCACGGTAACGCAGGTCGCGCAGGACGCGATCGCGCAGTTGCGCAGCGCTCCCCGCGACACCCTGAGCGAAGCGGTGCGAACGCTCCAAGCGAAGAGCGTCCAGGGAAAGGACATCATGAGTCTTCTCGAACGGCGCACGCGCATTGGCGAGGTGCTGAGCGGAAGCGCGTCGCGCTGGTCGGCCGACACGGTCGGCGATTTCGCAGCCGCCTTTCAGATGGATGCCACGCGTACCGCGGCGATGGATCTCATCGTGGCATTGGCGGTCATCAACGACGCCGGCGTTGAGGCAGAGCTGCGCTCGGAAAATCTCCCGCCGACGACGCCGCAAGACTTTTTGCAAAATCGGAAAGTCGTCTTTCAGTATCCGCCGGCCGGCACGGAGCTCACGTCGCCCTACGTGATTCTCGTCGCCGTCGAAGCCCAGGACTTCGCGCGGGCCGACGAGGCCGTGAGTTCCATCTACGGCCAGCTCGTCGACTTTCAGTCGTATCGCATGCCGCGCGACGCGGCGTCGAGGTTGGGGTAGGTCATGATCACGACTGGCCGGTGGTTCAACATGGCGCAATCCTCGGAGAGCGGATCGCGCGGGATGCTCCTCGGCACACACCTGACCGAGGCCCTGAGCGTGTTCTATCTCGATCCGGTGCACGACACCGCGCTAGAGCCGGGAAAAGACGCAGTGATCGAGGTGCCCGTCGACGCGCTACCGTTGAACGCCGATGTGAAGAGATGCACGGGCAAGATCCGTGCGGGCGTAATAAGCCACACTGCCTCACCCGAGCAATCGAGCACGGGCGTGACGATCACCGGTCCCGGCAACGATACGAAGGATTATACGATCGCCGTAGACGCGCCGACGCGTCCACGCAACGTCACCGTGCGGCTCGACGGCGGCGACGTCTTCTTTCGTTTCGGCGACCAGATGACGGCGAACGAATACGCGCTCCCCGACTTCTCGGCGAACGTCAATGCGTTTCTCGACACCTACACCGGACCACTGCCTGTGCGGCTGCGCTTCATCGTCACATCCGACTCGACCGGGAGTGCCGACATCGTCCTCGACCCGCTCGACTTCACGCGGATCCAGACGCAGACGTGGGTGAACGCCGCAGACGGCACGACGCGCGCCGAGAAGCCGTTCGAGCTCGATTTCGGCGATCTGCGCGACGCCGAGCTGCTGGCGCTGCCCGCCGACGGAAGTCAGGAGAAACTCGTTGCCCTCTCCTACGACGTCACCGGCGAGTTTGGCCCGGAACGCACGCTCGGCGAGGCGACGCTGCATCACGCGACAAACGAGTTCGCGAGCATCGGGAGCGACTTCGGTGTCGCTCAGCGTGTGCGGTCGAACGTCGACGCACAAGTCACCGGCGTGGCGCTGGCGATCTCCAACGAGACTGCAGCAACGCTCTACGTTGGACTGCACAGCGACCTCGACGATCTTCCTGACGCCGGCTCGCCCGCGCTCGGAGAATCACAGGTTGCGATCGATGCCGGCGATGGCACGCCGCGCTGGTGTTACGCGACGCTTCAAGCACCGGTGATGCTCCGCGCGGGGGAGCCGGCGTGGATCGTGTGTCGCGGTATTCAAGGCAGCGCGCGGCTCGCGGTTGCGCGAACCGACGTCGCGCTCCTCGAATATTTTCGAATCAGCCGCGGCGGACATCTGTGGCGCACGTTCAGCCAATCCGATCGCGATACCCCACGCGGTCTCGCCCGACTGGTGTATCTGCCGGACGCCGAGAACGGCGCGGCGGCGGCTGAGTTGCTGCTCGCGTCGGCAAGCACACAGGTCGTACACGCGACGTCGGCGCTGGACCCGACGGCGCAGCTCACGTCGCAGCGCCTGGCGCTGACCGGCGTCACGGCCGGCGACCACATCGTGGCGACCATTCGCTCGAGCGCGCGAGGCACGCTCACGCTGCAGAAAGTCATTCAGGAATACACCTGACTCGAGAGCACACACATGCAACCGCGCAACATCGAGGTCTTCGACGGCCTTCGCATCACGACCGATCACTTCGATCACCTGCAGGGATCGATTCATTCTGCGCTCGAGGACTTCCGTGGCATCCTCGGTCTCGGGCGAGTGCATCGTGGCTTTGGTGTGACCGCGGTCGACGAGCATTCGATCCAGATGGATCCCGGACTGGCTTTCGATGCGCAGCGGCGTCGCGTCGTGAGCGATGAGCCGGTGAAGCTCGAAGTGCCGGCGGCGATCGCGACGGCCCCGCAGTTCGTCTGCCTCAGTTACGATCAAGGCGCTGACGGCGAGGTCGAGGGACATCTGACGCGCGTCTGGGACTCGGCGCGCATCGACATCCGGGCGACGGCTCCCGCGGCCACCGACGACGCCATCATGATCGCCGAGCTGCAGCCCGCCGGGGGCGGAGGCTTCACGATCCGCATGGGTGGTGTCGCGACGGTTGTGGAGGCGGCCGATGAGGAAACACTGACGGCCGTCCCGAAGTCGGATACCGCAACCGAGCCGCTAGCTCCGCGGTTTGCCGTGCGTAGCGGTGTGTTTGCGATGCCCGATGCCACCGTCGATCGCAGCGTGACCGCGCGCATGGCGTCCGCGATGCGCGCTGGAGCTTCGGCGGGAGCACCGGTGGCCTCCAGCGAGCGATTGGCTAGCCAGGAGGTGCTCGCCGGCATCGCCATCGCCACGATATCGATCGACGCGGTGGCGCGACTCGCGGCGTCGCCGTCCGCGGACGGCGAACCGGGTGCCGGCGATTGGTGGCGCTCAGAGAGCGCGGGACACGGGCAAGGGCACGTCGGCGACGATGGGTCCATCCCACAGTTCGGCGCGAGCATGTCGACTTGTCACTGGCCGTCGGGAAACGCATATGGCGGCGCGACGTTCGCCGCGAACGCCTTGCTCACTGTGAAACCCGCCGTGCCGGGGTCACCCGACGAGTTGGCGCGCGACGCTTGGCTCGCCGGGTTGCGCCTCGTACTACGCTGCGTGCCACGCAACGGCGACGGCTTCGCGATCGACGCGTTCCTCGAGTGGGAGGGCCAAGGCAACGAGACGATCGCAGCGTGGCTCGAGACTTGGACCGGCACGCTGCAATGGATGGCCGAGGGTGGTTGGAGTGCCGCCGGCATGACACTCCCTGTGACCATCACTCCGGGAGGATGACATCATGGCAACGCTGAGCGGTTCTGTCCTCCTCCGGGGAACGAAGCAGAGCA
The DNA here is from genome assembly GCA_035633115.1 of Gemmatimonadaceae bacterium. Taxonomy (NCBI): domain Bacteria; kingdom Pseudomonadati; phylum Gemmatimonadota; class Gemmatimonadia; order Gemmatimonadales; family Gemmatimonadaceae; species Gemmatimonadaceae bacterium. The sequence goes on from DASQFN010000102.1 coordinate 53,889, forward strand.
TTCCCGAAGTCAGCGTGGTTCTCACGAAGGGGAGGACCACGGTTGAAAAAACCGTTACCGATGCGGGAGGCAGCTTCGGGTTCAAGAGCGTCACGGAGGGATCCAAATACGTCATTCGCGTCACGGGCAGCGGCATTAAGCCGGTGAGCACCGATCCCTTCGACGTGCGCGGCAACATGAAACGAATCATTGAAGTAGACGTCAGCACCGTCACTACTCAGACCACGGCGACCACCAGCACCTCAACCACAACGTTCACCGACACGAGGACCATCATGGGCACCACACTGACTTCCGCCACGACCGACACCTCATCCAGCACGGCGACGTCGGCGACGTCCGCCACTACGGCAACGAGTGCAACGACGGCCACCGTCGCACCGAGCCCGTCGTCTGCAACGAGTGCAACGACGGCCACCGTCGCACCGAGCCCATCGTCTACAACGAGTGCAACAACGGCCACCGTCGCACCGAGCCCATCGTCCGGTCCGCCGGCCGGCGGCACGTCGTTCGACGACTTGCTCTCGCTCGTCAGCGAAAACAAGTACGATCCGAATCCAGCTGTCAACATCGACGAAGCGCGCCAATTCCGCCGTCTCTACACAATCGGCAACTACTCGCTCGCCCGTGTCAGCGGCGCCATCGCTGCGCTCAACACGCTCCTCAATACCTCCACCCCGCCCGGAAGTAGCGGTCAGACATCGACGCTCCCGCTGATCAGCAAGCAGGCTTTGATCGACAAGCACCAGGCGACGATCGACAGCATTCTTGCGCGTGCATCCGACAATACCCGGACGGAAGCCGATCTCCAGATGGCCATTCGCGGCCAGTTTGATCTCGGAACGGGCGCGGTACCAAACGTTAACGTCGCGTTCAAGGGACTCTTCCGCGATTTCGTCGGGCTCTGCGCGAACGACCTTCTCGCCGTCGATCCACAGGCCGTGGCGGTCACCGATCTCACCGAGCAGCAGAAGAAGGAAGAGCTGATCAACTTCCTCAAGCGCACGAAGCGCGCGCTGTTGCGCCTCGTCGAGAACATGAGCATCGCCGGCACGCTCGGCAGCGGGTCGCTGGTCGACAAGTGGTCCCGCGTGTTCAAGGACTCCATCGACGTGCTCGGCGACGTGGGGCAATTCGTCGGAGACGACGACAACGATCGCCGTCATGTCTGGTCGATCGTCGCAGAGCTCAACCGCGTTTCGAAAGCTGCGAACGACGCGTACGTCGTGCACGCACGTGAAGGCGGCCTGATGCTCAACGATGCCGTCGACGCCTATCAGCTTCTCAGCACGAAGGGCGACCTTACGAAGGAAGGCACGTCGCATTTGCGCGATTTCTTCTTCGACGCTGCGAAGTACGACATTCATGGCGAGACAATTTCGACGCGTCTGCGGCGGAATGCCTTGCTCATTCAGGAAAACTGGATCGCTGCGTGGGGTTGAGCAGTATCGGTCATTACAAGCACCGCCGTAAAGCAAAGCACCACCGTCTCATCCCAAGCAACATTTTGAGATTGCGAGCGAACGAGGGATCTGCTTTGCGCCCTTAGGCAGATCCGTTCGCTCGCTACCGTGCGAGAGGACACCATGCACGTCGCCGTCATCACGACCTTCGTCGAGCTCTTCGAGGCATTCTCGCTGTGCAACGTCGTCAGCACGCAGCTGCAGATGCTGCGACACAACGGGCATCACGTCACCTTCGTCGCTGGTGACGGATTCATGTCTCAGGGTGCCTACGCGCACCCGGCCATCGAGCAGATACGACTGCCAGTGCTGCATGTCACGCACGAGAGCGATCTGGCCGACCGGCCTGCTGCTTTCCGTTCGGATGTGGATTTCGTCAAAGGGCGACTGCGGCCGGCCATCGAACGATGCGACGTCGCCATCACGCATGACATTCTGTACCTGCTGCAGCATCTGGCGTACAACATCGCGTGTCGCGAGCTTGCGCTAGAGTTCCCGAACGTCCGGTGGCTGCACTGGATCCACTCGGCGGCCGAGGCGCATGTTGACTTCCCACGAGGCGATCCGCGACGCGCGCGATTCACGCCATTCCCGTTCGGGACGATTGTGTACCCAAACCGCACCGATGCTTTCCGGGTGGCGCAGCAGTTCGGGCTCCCCGAGGATGCTGTCGCAGTCGTTCCGCACGCCATCGATATCGCCGAATGTTATGGTTTCCACCCGCTGACGCGAGCCATGGTGGAACACTTTGGCCTCGAGCGGCCCGACGTGCTGTCTGTGTATCCGACGCGGCTCGATCGAGGTAAGCAAGCGGAGCGGGCCGTACGACTCTTCGCTGAGATCAAGCGTGCGGGCGCGAGCGTCGCGCTAGTAATCGCGAACTTTCACTCGACGGGCGAGCGTTTCGTGCGGTACCGGGAGGAGATTTCTGCCGAGGCAGCGCGCCTCGGCCTGACTCCGAACGAGGTCGTCTTCACGAGCAATCTACCGCCGCTGCCGGGCATGCCGGGGCCAGCGATGACCCGCACGGCGATCGAGCTGCCGCACCAAGTCGTGCAGGATCTCTTCCGCCTGACGAACGTGTACGTGCACCCGTCCGCCTCGGAAACGTATTCGCTCGTTTGTCAGGAAGCGGCTATCGCCGGCAACCTTCTCGTGCTCAACGAGGACTTTCCGGCAATGCGCGAGCTCTATGGTGACGCGGCGCTCTACGCACATTTCTGTTCTTCGCAGATGTTAACGGTGTACGCGCCGAACGAAGCGGCCTACTTCAGTGAGGTCGCGCGGGACATCCTTGCCCAGTTCGAACTCAATCCCACGCTTGCTCAGCGCACGCGGATTCGGCAGACGCGCAACCTTCGCGCAGTGTACGATGAACACTTCGGGCCCGTGCTCGAGGCCGCGCGGGCGTCAGTAAGTCGCGCTGGGTAGTCATTGTCGCTTTGTGGGAATCGATGCGCGTTGTATTGCGTCGAACCAATTCTTCATCATCTGCGAGCTCGTCGTGCGGCAGTCACGGCGCAAGGTGCGGATCCCAACCGCCGATAGGAGCGATATACGCGAATCCCTCGTCGTCGATGTAAGCCACGATGACGCCGATCTCGTCGATGTGACTTACAGCATGCGTGGAAGGTCAAGCGAATGCGACCGGCCGAGCTCTGGCCTTACCTCTACGATCGTCCGCAGACGACTCCGCTCCTCTGGATCAGTGAGGGAATCACCGACTTCTATGCCGATCTCGCCGAAGTCAGACGCGGGCTCATAAATGCCGAGCAGTTCTACGCGATGACGACCGCGAAGGTCGAGCAGATAACCGATGGGCCTGCGATCGCGCTCGAGACGCATCGCTTTTCGCATGGGTCCATCCGGTGGATGGTACCAATGACGTCTATTACCCGAAGGGCTCGCTGGCTGGACTTCTGTTAGACATCATGATTCGGGACGCGAGCGACAATCAACGCTCGCTCGATACAGTCAGGATAATTCTCCTGCCATACGAGGTGCACCGTCTCACCAGCGCGTGCCAGGGCAGCCATTATCGACCGGGTCCATAGATTGCTGCCCGACCCTTCCCGCAGGCACCCGTGAAGAATTCAGACCGTTCTGCCCTCCAGCCCGAGGGAACTTGCAACAACAGGGTTATCATCTCGGGAACAGAGCGTTCATCTATTTTCGCTTTTGAGTCCTGCTTCGGGATATGTAAGTAAGAACTAATTCCTGCACGCCATTTCAAAGTTGGCATGTGAAGCACGCCAAGCTTCCGCCGATATGGACTCCCGCCTTTGTCTAGGGATCTCGGATATCGGCCACCTGTGGTCGGTCATGTTAGACCGCGCCGACGCGGCGAGCGCCTAGTCATGTAGTCGCTTTATTGTCCGCTGCTTGTTCTTCGGTTTGCTCGGCCTTAGGAGCCGAGGTGTTCGAAGACTCAGCACTATCCTGCGTGTTAGAGTGCTCTGAGGTTTTCGCGGCTTGAGTTTCGGACTGTTCTCCGCCTTGACCAGTTCTCGGCTTATCGGGATCAGGCTTTTCGCCGGCCTCCGCTTGGACTGTTGCTTCGGTTTGCTCGGCCTTAGGAGCTGAGGTGTTCGAAGACTCAGCACTATCCTGCGTGTTAGGGTGCTCTGAGGTTTTCGTGGGTTGAGTTTCGGGCGGTTCCCCGCCTTGACCAGTTCTCGGCTTATCGGGATCAGGTTTTTCGTCGCCCTCTTGGCCTGTTGCTCCTGTAAACGCGGCCTCGATGCGTTTGAGCGCCCATTCCCACTTGAAGCCTACAAAAAAACAAATTGCGAGCTCACCAACGGTCACCTTTGCGAGGTCGGCACTCGCCGTACTCGGGGTTGCAATCACCAGCAAGCCCGCCTTGATAAGCAGAAAGGTCAACATGCCTAAAAGAACACCTGTGAACGGCGCGGCAAGTTGAGCTAGCAGGAACCGCCTGTGATATAGCCGTTCTGACGTTTGATGCCAGAGAAACCAGATTCCGCGTAGCTCCGCTCCAAGGCCACCGGCAAGGAGTGCTAGCATCGGAACGGTGTCGCCGAGCACCGCTCGGGGGATGATTGCGAACCTAGTGCATTCAGTGCATGTAATACCCGCGGCGATGAATGCAAGAAAAAATGCAACGTGATAGAGAAAGAGGGGAACTTGATGAACGTTCACTAAACGCCAAAGGAATCCCCGTTCATCGACCAGTGACTCCAAGACGAATTGTCCTCGTAATGTTGCTTCGCGCGCATCAGCCGCCCGATTGCCTTCGATCGCAAGGTGCGCGTTGTGAAGCTCCGTGATCGCGCGCTCGACGTCGGCGCCCTTTTTCGCGCCGCCTAGCGCTATAACGCCTCTGATTCCTTGCTCCAGCTCGTCAGCTCCGTCGCTCAGAGCTGCTAACTCCTCGTTATTGATCATCGAGAGCCCAATCAGACAGCAGTTCCGTGTTGAGACTGTCCAGCTTGGTCACGGCATCGGTGCGCCCAAGTTCCTGCAGGATGTTCCGAGCAGCTCCGGAGCAGAGATCGAACGCATTCTTGGGACGGCAAACCCTGTAGATGGTTCGCAACACCGCTGGACCGTCTAGGACTCTCTCCTTACTCAAGGCCTCTTCGCCGATTTTCTCGAGAACCATCGACATGTCTTTCTCGTCGAGATGCTTGACGCCCTGACGGCCGGCGTAATTCTTGAGCTCGATCACGAAAGAGTCGTTGACCCTAATGTCTTGAGCCTTCGCGCGGCGCTTGAGAGAAATCCCAAGCTCTCGCAGCATTTCATCTCTGAGCGGCATGGTGTTCTCCTTGGGGAGTGATCGAACGAGTTGTGGCGCTCAGAGAGAAGCCGTTCCACATGACGTACGCTCGCCACCATTCTGGCCTAACGGTCTCGCGGGCCTCGTCGCCCAGAAAGTGATGAGTGTAAGGCCCCGGCGAGATCGCACAATGCTGTTTCTATATCACTGAACTGCACGTTTTGTATCGGTCCGCCCAGAGGTTGGACCTGGAGTTGGCCCATCCCAGGTACAAAAACAGCAGTTGGGTGATACAAAACCGGCATTTCGCAATCGTCGGCAGCACTCATTTTGATGGCTGTTGCACGTTCCACAAGCGAGACGCACCGACGCACACGCTCAAGAGAACCAATGGCGACCTGGCCAAGTGGTGCAACTGTCATGTGAAATCATCGATTACCGAGCGGATAGTCTCTCGGATGTGAGAATATGAGAACAAGGAAAGCGACGGTATTGGTCACTGGTGACGTGAGACGCGGGGCCGCGATTGTCGCCTCCACTCCTCTCGCGCTGAAACTGAACGCCGACCGTGACCTCGAGCGAAGTGGCGAAGCCGATCTAGGCGGGGACACCGTCTACGTTTCCGTCGCGCTTTACAGTGAACCTACCGCCACATTCACAGTGACGATCACGCTCGAAGGGCTAGGCTCTGCGAAGCGCAAAGGCCGTTTTGTTGAGGATGTCGCTGTCCGATCTTGGAAGATTCCGCTGCGCGAGTTTGAGGAGGACGCCGACGAATGAAACCGAGACACTTGCTTGGCACGTCGCTTCGGAGTCTTACGAAATCCTTGACGTTAGTTTCTGTGAGGATTGGGCTAGTGTTCGCCCTGATTATTTTGACCCGTCAGGCACTGCAAGCGCAGGCACCGCTCCACGCCGCAGGGGAACCTGGCGTGATCATTCCCAATCGCGCGGCAACCCTCTCGCTCGATCTAAATGAGGAGCGTTTGGGACTTCATCTCTTTGACGATCAACCTGGCAAAGCGGGTATAGCCAATATTTGCGATGAAATGATCGCAACGGTTCCCGATCATTCTGAACGGCTACTCGATTTCGGCGCCGCTGCCAAGAAGGGCAAAAGGGCGCTTGTTTCCTCTGGCGCGCTTACGCCGGGAATAGACGCAGCATTTAGCCACGTCGACTTTCGAGAACTGGGTATTACCTGCCGACTCCGAACGAATGCAAAAGCGCCGCACGAACGCACGCATATGACCTCGTATCAAAGGGTTACTGGGCGTTTTTTTACACGATCAAGGGTGAGGTGGTAGAACGTAAGATCGCCACTCAGACTGGACCGACGCTGGTCCAGTTCACCGATAAGATCGGCGTAACCGCGTCCATCCTTGGCGGACTGAATCGCTCCTTCGGAAGGTCTCGCATTCTGGGGACCGCCCTCGACCTCGGCCGCGAGTGGCGAACGCCAGGTGAAGATGACCCGCAGAATGCATGTGAAACAACGATGGCTGGCATCGACAAAGACGGGAAGCAGGTTACGGTCGAGACATGCGATGATCGGTTTGTCGGTCCCTTGCCGGATGTATGGCGCGCTCAGCTTCGGTTCAACTGGAGCCAGAAAGTTCGATACCTGTCCGGAGATGCCGGACCAAGTATAGGAATTGTCGGAGCGCTTACTGCCACTGCGCGAACACGGGAACAGGTGAGCTATACAGCAGCAGCGGGGTACACTATACACCCCAAGGGAAAGCCGACGAACATCCTTGGGGCGGCTCTCTTAGAGCTGGCAGACATGACAAACACGACCGGCAAGCATCCGACGTTGCTGAAGATGCTCAATGTCCGCCTCGTACTTGGCGTGCCTCTAGATTGATCGCTTCGGGCTTGAGAGGCCCATCGCTCGGCGTTGCGACGCTCACTGGGAATACTTCAACCCCCAAGATCAGAACCGGGATCGCGCACGCCGATTTAAAAACAGCACTTGGGTGATACAAAACCGGCATTGCGGGCAGACACCGATGAACTATAGTGCCCAGGAGCGAGGGATTTTTGAACAGAATCGATCGAGTCGATCACCAAGCGCTTGGCATTGCGGCATCTTGGGCGCAACCTACTATCGGTTGGCGCTGCGTTTGCACACGGGCGACTGCGATCCAAGGGAGGTCAGGTCATGAAACAACACATTCGCACCATCATGATGGCTGCGCTCATCTGGGGCCCCGCGTCCAGTGGGATGGCGCAGCACCCTTTCCGCGGCTCGCTTCAATGGAGCGTGTTGCTTTGCGACTACACCGACAGCCCCACATCTCCTCGCTCGCTGACCGATGTACGGGACATGTTCACAAGACTCGGCACTGACGGTGTTGCAGACTACTGGTCCCGAGCGTCGAGGCAGGGAATAGTTTCCAACCGAATCGATGTGCGAGGGTTCTTCCGCGTCAATCAAACCGTCGCCATTGCCACCGCGAAAGCGCGCTGGGATCGATTCAACGACTGCACCGCGGCTGCGACAGCGGGCGGATACACTCCGCCAGGTGCAAATGGAATCATCGTCATGACCAACCCGGGAATCGACCTTTGGGGCGCTCCTGGCAGAGCCTTTGCCGCAATCGATCACGATGTTGGCGCTTTTGGCCACGAGGTGGGACACGGCCTCGGATTCAATCATTCGTTCAGTGACGATCCCACGTATCGAAACGCGTCATGGGCGCAAATAGGCGAGTACGGGGATCCGTGGGATGTGATGAGTTACGCTAACGTCTTCGGTCGACCAACAGCGCGGTTCGGCTCCTCACCGGTAGGCCATAACGGTCCGCATCTGGACCGTATTGGTTGGCTACCGCGAAACGAGATCGTGACTTTCGGGGCAGATGGGGCCACTTCCCGGGTTTTCACGCTAACGGCGCTTCATGCTCCGACGCCGGGAGGCACGCGGCTCGTTCGCATTCCGTTTGATCCTGGCGATTTGTTCCACTATTACACGATCGAGTTTCGAATGCCTCGCGCGCTTGACACAGGAATTCCCGCCGGCATCGTGCTACTGCACGAAGTTCGTCGTGGCACACCGGGGGATCCAACGAACGCGCAATACTTCAGCTTCCTCATGATCGATCCAACCGGATCGCGGCCGCCCCGCTCCTCACTCAACGCGAATGGTGTGAATGTCAGCGTAGTCAGCATCGACACCGTCGCGGGTCGGGCGACAGTTTCGGTCACAGGTAATATCGCTCAGCGCTGTCTCCAGGGATTCGTCTGGCGCGAGGCACGCTCCACTGACCGAGTGTGTGTCATCGGTGCTACACGTGCCGAGACCAGGCAAGAGAACTCGCTGGCGAACACGCGGCGGAGTCCGACTGGGGGTCCATTCGGACCGAACACTTGTCTGCCAGGATTCGTGTGGCGCGAAGCATTTCCAGGTGACCAGGTATGCGTTACAGGCGCCTCTCGCACACGGGCAGCCAGCGACAATGCCTCCGCCTCATCGCGCGCGAATCCCGCACGGTTCGTCTTCGGCCCGAATACTTGCAAGTCTCAATACGTTTGGCGAGAAGCAGATGGCATGGACTACGTCTGCGTTCCGGGTGAGACGCGTGCTGACACGCGACAGGAGAACCTTCTCGCGAGCACTCGGCGCAGCCCAGCGGGCGGACCGTTTGGACCCAATACCTGCTTGCAGGGTTTCGTATGGCGTGAAGCGTTTCCCGGTGACCAGGTTTGCGTTACCGGCGCCTCTCGTGCGCGCGCAGCCGCAGACAATCAGCAGGCGGCGAGCCGCGTCGAGAAACCGTGAGTGCGCTGTCCGCTCATTTGTCAGCTCTACATTCGTGGCGCTCTTGCGCGCGACTCTCTTGAAGGAGTTGGACCATGAACCTCAAATCACTCAAGTTGTTTCTTGTCGTTGCGTTGGTGCCGTCCGCGCTGGCGGCGCAGGATACGGCAGTACGTCATCGCCATCAGCCCGAAATCGACACCACACGAATCGGGGTTATGTCACCAATCGTTGTGCAACAGCGGCTGCGCCTGCTTGGATATTCTCGGGTGGCCATTGTCGAGAATGTGCGCTCGCACGTACGCGCAAATGCGTTTAGATCGGGCCGCGCCGTCGCGGTGAAGTATGACCCGCATTCGGGCAAGACCACAGCACTGCCGGGCCGATTTGAAAGGACTCCTCGTGGACTGCTTCTCGTGAGACCTGACGGATCCGCAATCGTACCACCGAACGAACCAGACCAGACGCCCCGGAGACAGTAACGCGCGGTCGATCACACCAAGAAACAGCGAAGGATGTCTCTGGGTTCGCAACGGCGTGGAAGAAACTCAGCTACTGCAAGGCACAGTCGCCTTTTTCTAGTGAACTCCCTAATCGGTGGAGTCCCGTCTGTGTGACCGGCTGCCGGGCCGCCAAATAAAAGCTCAAGTGTGTACTTTGCCGGACTTCGAGGGGCCGATGAAGGAACTGATCAGGAAGGGAGAAGCTGACCGGCGAATCGGTAATCAGGGGCTGCTGCTCTAGCAGGCGGCAGGTACAATGTGCACGCGGCCGTGATAGGAGCGGCAGCAACCGTGTACAAGGCGACCCGATTGATGACAGGCTCGCAGCCGGTAAACATCGCAGCCTCGTATATGACCACTTCGTGGTTGGAGGGGTAAAAGGTCAGCAGTTTGTTCACCAGCAACGGAAGAGCTTTCAGATCGTATCCCGCTCGTCGATATGTCCAATCGCCCAATGCTCCTGCCTGCCACAAGATGAGTTGACTCGAAGGATCAATGACACGGTCGTTCATAAGGAAGTCGGTGGCTTCGTACGATTGGCAACCGTTCACTGCGGGGTCCACGCCAAGGTCAGCGAAAAGGCAGTCTTCAGAAGAGATGCCTGGCAGCATACGCGCCTCAAACCCTTCGGCTCGAGCTCGACGAATAGACTCATGAGGAGGGTACGCAAACACACCGGGGTGACCGTAAAAGGCCCCGCACACGTTTGCGCCCCGCCTCACACGCGAGAGTATGAACTCGATCATTTCGTTGTAACTGTCGATGCGCTGCTTGCCCTCGGCGTAAAACCTCTGGAGTGAAGTTTCCCTGCCCGGTTTGAGCCGCCTTATCACCTCTTCTGCCACTGGATCAGCAACGAGGTGAATGAGCTCGTCCGCTCTTTGAATCCATGCAATCGCTTCAATTGTCAACTGGCCGACGGTGCGAATGCCAGTGCCGACAATCGTTAACGATCCTATTCGAACGGGCTTCAGCATATACGCCGGTGCGATTGGGTTTCCGCAGCCAATGATTATTGGTTTCGCTTTGGCTTAGCACTGCGGCCCGATTTTGACGCCTTCCGCGGTGTCTTGGCGATAGCGCCAGGATTCGTTCTAACCGGTGGCAGAGGCGGTTGGACCACAAACTGTGGCGGGGGGTGCACGACGAATTGCGGTGGCGGGTGCACGACAAATTGCGGTGGTGGATGCACCACGAATTGCGGTGGGGGATGGACAACAAACTGCGGTGGAGGATGGACAACAAACTGCGGCGGCGGATGGACAACAAACTGCGGCGGCGGGTGGACAACAAACTGAGGAGGTACCACAAACTGCGGCGGTACCACGAACTGCGGAGGCACTACGAACTGGGGAGGTATTACAAACTGCGGTGCTGGGGGAAAGATGAAATTCGGTTGTTGTCCAGTCTCGGGCGTGAACGCACTAGAAGTCGGGTTGCCCGCGAGTCGAGAGGCGATCATCGCTGGAACACCGCTACGTAGCGCGACTTTGTCCTCGTCGTTCAGACCGGCTGACTCCATTACAGATTCGGGGTCAAGCAGGAATTCACCAAGTTTCGAGGCGTCTGTCGCTACATCCGAGAGAAAGGTTCTTAGGTCCGCCATAGTCCCTCCTGAAAAGTTGCCGAGTTCGAGTTCGGCGTTCACGGACGCAGTGTAGGGGAGGCGCGTGGAGCGTCAATGCCGTTTTTGTATCATGTAACTGCTGTTTTTCTATCGCCGAGACCGAGGATTCAGCGATGCTTTGATTCTCCTTCAAGGCAAGTGTTCGTCTAATTGGAGAATCGTTCAACCCACAAACGCTGCTCTGGCAACAGCATCCCGTATTCAAGCTCGGTAGGCGTCCAGGAGTCGTTCGAGTAGATCGGGCGGGCGAAGACGAACGTGCCAGGGTGCGCCGCTGCGAATCGCTCCATTTTCCGAAACACTTTCCCAGCGCCAGATCGTCCCCGATTCAGTTCTGGGCGTTGCGGAAAAAGATTGATGTCGAGACCACCGCCTGCTGAGTGAGCGATGTAATGTCCCTTGTCGCGGGCTTCATCATCTTTGTCCTTGAGTCCCGGCCCGAGAAAGCCCCGTATTCTGGATGCGTCACGTTTTTTGTCCGGAGCTTTTGACAGACCGTAAACCACCACCAGCCTGTCCTCGGGATTATCTGCGCTGTGACGCGACGGGTCCGAAGTAAAATCGAAGAGATGTTCAAAGCCGTCGATGTTGATCTGAAGGATATTCGGATCGTGGCGACAGTTCTCGTAGTAGGCGTCGAGCCACAGCGGCGGGAGCTCCCTCTGCAGGAAGACGGCGGCCGTCGCATAACTGCGATCCGGCTGTGGTGGCAACACTTGTGTGTAGTCTATCGAATTGAACACGCTGCGAAATGCTACCTCATCGCCGCTCTTTCGTCCGCATGTTTAGCTGCCGACCCTCGCGAGCGAGTCGCTTGATATCCATTCCATGCCTGACCTTCAACTTCGCCTCAGTCATGAAAATCGCTGCGTCCAGTCCGGTGGCGATCCTCATGTAATCTTCGATCCACTGCGCGCGTTCGGGGTACTCGGCGGTCTGCAACACTTTCAGTAACGCGACCTGCAGAAAGCCGATCTGAGTCCGAGTAAGGCGATAACCTGCAATATCCCGGTCCCGGTAGAAACCCGCTCGCCTGGCGATTCGCAGCTCCGAGCGCCGACGCAAGAGGCCATCCTCGCTGTCATTATCATCTTCCTCGCATGACAGCGGGTTCGGATTGATGGCTGGCGGCGGAAGTATTGTCGGCGCATCGGTGCGGGGTGTCGCGAGTGGCAATAGGTGCAGAAAGTCGTTGGCTGCCTGGTCGCGGTTCGTCAGGTGCGCCATTCCAAACAGTTTCTCCAGAGTAGATAACATCGACGTGTGGTCGTAAATCGTGTGATCGATCACACCGCGCTTGGTGTAAGGAGAAATCACCAGTGTCGGAACCCGCACGCCGAGCTGATCGAACTTGAAACCATGTTGGACATATGCTGCGGTCTCGAGGTCCCCTGGTGGAACCGCGGAGCCAGGCGCTACGTGATCGTAGAACCCACCATGCTCGTCGAACGTGACAATGAGCATGCTGTGCTCCCAGTGTGGTGAATTGCGAATCGTTTCGTAGACTTTCTTGATTAACCGTTCGCCTCGCGTGACGTCGTCGAGCGGGTGCATTGAGTTGCCGCAGGTAAAGTCTCCGGGACCCGTAACGTCGAACTTGTGCGAGCCGTACTTGGGTTCGATGAATACGAATTTCTCGCCGAATGTGGGTTTGTTCACCTCACTCGCGAAGTCATCGAAATCCTTGAATCGACCTTGAAGAGCATTGAGATTCATGCCCTTCATTGCAAAGCTTACAGGAAAATCATCTCCCTCGAAAATCCGCCAGCGTTTGCAATTGGCATCCAGCAGGTCGAACACATTTCCGTTCTGGAATCTGTAACCTTCGACGGTGGTCGAAGTAACGACATCCAGCTTACTTGGGCTTCCGTCGAGGCCCCCCGAGCTCGCCGCCAACAAAAAGAATCGATTGGGCCAAGTGGGCCCGGGCAATGACGAAAACCACTGATCACACACCGCGAACTCGCTCGCAAGTGTGTTGAGTACTGGCAGCTGCCCTGGATCGTAACACAACATTATGCGTTCGGGCGTAGTTGATCCGTTATCCAGGTAATTCTGGATAAAACCAGAGTTGTCGATCGCCGGGTACCCGCCGAGCACTGGGGAGTACGTTGCCCCGTTACCGCAAAGTGACACAAGCGTTTCCTCAAATTCGTGGCCGGGATCCGCGTCGATATCCTTCAGTTGGAAATCCGCTGGGGTGGCGACATTGACCGGGGCCATCGTCACCGGATTGACGTTACTGGTTACAGCCGGATCAAAGCCGACATTGAACACCGTTGGGTGGCCGTCCGGATCCACTCCGACGATCCCGCTGAAGCCCAGCATGTGGTCGAACGATCGGTTCTCTAACATCAGCACGAACACATGCTCGATGCGCGGCACGGGTCTGCGTTGGCCAAAAATCGAACCCACCAATCTGATCAGATTGCGGAAAGCGCAACGCAAGGTATCCCATGCTACGCAGACTAGTTGCAGTGCCCAGGAGACTGCGACACAAACTGTCTTCACTATCCATGCGAACGCTTTGCAAACCCACTTGGAGACCCAGTAGTACGCTTTGCAGACCCATTTCGCGACCCAGTAGTAAGCGCGGCAGAAGAACCCGGCAATGCAATTCCAAGGCGTGTACCAATGGCATTCTTCCCACGACGTGCACTTGCTGGATCCTTCATCGGCCCAACGGGAGCATTTTCTTGACCCTTCGTCAGCCCACGAGGTGCACTTGTAGTCCACTTCCGAGCTCCAGTTCTTGCAACTGATGACGAACGTATCGACCCACCTAGTGCATGTGGACATGATCAGACGTCTCTCATTGGATAAGTCCTGTGGAGATGACGGTACAAAAGGGCGAGTCGGATTCGCGCGACGCCAATGCCGATCAGCTTCCCGATCAGGCTTGCACTGAAAACGAACAGCGTTCCCCAGAACAGATCGACAAGGACCTCACCCTTTCTAATCCCATCGATGACGAAGCGGGTGATGACGAGGCCGAGAGAAACGACCATGAAGGCGCCGCCGGTTGAGCAGCCGCATTCATTGTGGTAGGCCTTGGCCCGGTCGACGTACGGTCGGAGATTTTCACGCTCTGCCGGAAACGACTTCAGCAGTCTCTCAAGCGTTGTCATGCGACAGGGGAGAAGAATGGCGTCGGAGCATGCGAGCTCGAACCAAGTTACGGGAGCGTTATCGGCTTCGAGTTTTTCCGGGTTTACGCTTGGTTCCCTTCTTCTTGCGCGCATTGGCTTTGGGCGTCTTGCTCTTCGTAGCGGATTTCGTCGCGCTTCCCTTGCGAGATCCTGCATTTTCGAACCATGCTGGTCGCGGATTCTCGAAGAACATCTGTCGGCGCAGTGATTTGAATCCGTCTTTCCAGAAATAACTCTCGCTCCAGCCATCTCCTTCGTCGAGGAAAATGCTCTTTGAGTCATTTCCTTTCGCAGCCAACTCATTCGCGACATCGCGGAAGTAAAAGTGACGGAAGAGTCGGTCGAACTCAGTCATATAGATGTCTGCTACCCGCGTATCGCCACGAATGAGGAGCATGTTCTCATCATTTTGAAGCAGAGAGTTCGACGAGAAATTTGCCGATCCTGAGCAGACGAGGGGATCGTCGGAGAGGGGATCGATGAGCAGAAATTTCGTATGGACAAAGAAGATGAAGCCCGAGTTCTTGCTGCGATAATGCTCCTCTTCCAGAAACCATCTCACGAGCTCGAAATCCTTGATCTTGTCCCGTGCAACGGGTTTGCCGTTCTTGAACCTGTACTGCTCCCCAAGCGGCACTCCATAAGAAAGAATCAAATGCGCACGGTCCTTTTGGAACTCCTCCGACTGCGTCTCTGTCGCGGGCTTCTCCATCAGCACGAAGCGGAGAAGCTTTCGTTTTGTGGCGAGCGCCGGGCTGATCTGCTTTGCGATACCGAAGGCGGCTGTGAACATCAGCGAGCTAGCCGAGTCCTCCACTCGATCCGAGTACCATTTGAGCAGATTAGCCTTAGCGCGGGGCGAGAAGACGGCAACGATGGACTCTTTGTCTATCAGCGCGGCTGGATCGGGGGTGAGCTTGAAAGCTCCAGCACGCGCGATTTCGAGGTCCGGATTCTTGCGGAGCAGCTCCCAGTAGGCGAGATACTCGGCAGCCGTGTCCGCATTGCGAACCCAATGTCCAACATTGCTCTGACCGAGAAATCCCGACGCTGTGAAATTCGTCGACCCTGTCCAGACTTCGACCGGATCGCCGTTGGCGTCGAGACGCACGATGAACTTGTTATGCGGTATTTTGGTCTTCGATCGCGGAAACAATACTTGTTTCCCCGCTCGTGTTCGCTTCGGCATGTCAGCCTCTTTGATGGCGGTTTCGTTAGCCGCCTGCTCCTTTCCTCCAGCCTTCGTCGTGTCGTGGTAGACTATTCGGACGTCAACCCCTCGCTCGATCGCGCGTTTTAGCGCCTGCAAAATCGGCGGGTACGTGAACTCATATGCGGCTACCCGGAGAGCATGCGTCTCAGGGGTATCGTCGATGTAACGCAGACATGCTCTGAGAAGGCCGCGTGACAGCCATTTAACTCGCGGATCTTCCGGGTCGTCGATGTTTTCGGGCGCCAAGTTGCCAAACTCCTCGGCGAATTTCTGGCTCGCTATTGCTCCCCGATTGAACCAGACGCCGTGCTCTCCAGCAGAAGGAAATTCCTTCTCGGTTGTGATTTCGAATGAGATAGGTGTTTCGGGGGCGAGTGCCCCGGGCGACCCGTACATTGGGTAGACCTCGAAGCGATAGCTCGTGCCAGGCTCGGCTCCGTAATCGCTCCAGATGAAGCTCTGAATGGGATGCTCGTTTGTGTAAAACCGTTTTGGTTGCGACGCGTCATCCGGATCGAGAGCGTTCTTGGGATCCGGCTCGAGCGACTGAAAGACTTTCGTAGAACGGAGCCATTTCGCGGACTGCCCGGAGCCCTTCTCCTCCCGCTTGAACGCGAACCCCCGAAGTCCGATGCGCCGTGGTTCAGGGCAGTCGATGGCAATGAGTATTGTGCGAATACCGGCAATGACCTTGATGCGGAAATCACCCGCCGACGATTCGATTCTCATGAGGCACCTCGCGACAAAACTGAGTTTGGGGTATAGGCGTCTTTCGTGTGTTAGGCGGCTGAGTATATAGGTCACCCCGCGAGGGGCAATGCCGTTTTTGTATCATCGAACTGCTGTTTTTGGATCAGGGCGGGGGCGATACAAAAACAGCAGTTGAACGATACAAAACCGGCATTTGTCGTTGGCCTCGGCGCCCTGGGGAATGCGGCAATCTGGGCGCTGGCACGCACGTCTGGCCTTACTGGAAACCTATTCTGTATTGATCCTGAAGTTGTGGAACTATCGAACCTCCAACGGTACATCCTTACTCGCGACAACTCAATCGGAACTACAAAAGCGTCGATGGCCGCAGCCGAGTTCGCTTTGTGCGCGCCACAGGACAAGAACTCAATTAGCGTTGAAGGGATTGATGCGACTTGGCAAGAGTTCGTCGACGCCCGTGGCAATTATCATTTTGATCGAGTCCTCCTCGCGCTCGACAGCGCCGAGGGTCGAATGGCTGTACAATCGTCGCTTCCCCGATGGGTAACAAACGGCTGGACACAAGCGGAAAACTTAGGTGTTACCCGGCACCCCAATTTCGAAACGAACGCATGCGTTACGTGTTTGTACATGCCCGCGGGCATTGTCAAAAGTCACGAACAACTTGTTGGTGAAGCGTTGCGCGCGCAGACAGATGAGGAGCGCTTAGAAATTAAACGTCTCCTACATTTAGGAACTCCAGTCGGTGAAACTTTCGTACGCCGAATCGCCTAAAAGTTTGGAGTTGGAGAGACTGATCTACTGCCTTTCGCCACTCGCGATCTCGAGAGTTTCTTCTTGCAAGCCGTCTGCGGCGGCGTCATTCTGAAACTGGGTGGTAGCGTCGGTCTGCCCAAATCCGTGATAGTACCGATGGCGTTTCAGTCAGCTTTGGCAGGGATTGTCTTGGCCGCGGAGGCCGTCTTGTCGGCACTCGGGAAAAGGCCGTCAGACTTTCCTGGGCGAACTGAGATTGATTTAAGGCGTGCGCCCGCAGGCCGGCTGAATTCTCCACTCGCAAAACATCCATCGGGCGGTTGCCTGTGTCAGGATCCGGCGTACCTGCGCGCCTATCGCGCGAAGTACCACTCCGACTCGCCTTGAGGTGAACCCATCAAAGCTTCGCGGCGGGTTAAGTCCGCCACTATTATCGAGCGGCTGACCGTCGTAAAGCCTTGGAGCTTCGGGGTGATGGACGGGGTCCAAAATAGCCTCGCATATCGAGGCCTCCGCGAAGACAGATCAAGCTATTTGGCTTTATCCTAAATCAGGCGTTGACTCGAAGGATTTTCCTGTCATCTCCGGATAGAGCTTCTGGGCGCGTTTGTTTGACATGAAGCTCGCAATTGCCGGCTTGGGTTTGTCAGATGGTACTTCGATCGCGGTGATCTGCTTCCTGGCGTATTCGGGTACCCGCTGCATATCGAGAATTGCATACCTCCGCGCGCTCTTTTTCTTGAGGACACCTTTCTTCACCAGGCTATCAAAGTCAATGGGCGTAGCGATGGCCTTCACTTCAACAGTCCAGTTCGACTCAACATGTGGGAACGCACCACGGCAGAACGGAGTTTGAGCGGCCTTCGCTACCTTGGTGGGCCGCCTCTTGATTGGCGTCTGATAGCCTTCGCATTTGCTCCCAGAGCGCCTGTTGCGGGTTAGACCGCCGGGCCGTGTTGCCGGGACTCTGAAGCGCTTAGTCCTTAGAATCGGAATCCAACGACACCAATGATCTCTCCATTGACGCCGTTAAACGGCGCGTGTCGATCAGCGCGATGGTGCCCTTCGACCCTAGTGAACACTCGACGAGTAATGGTCTTCTGCACGCCAACAATCCACATATTTGTCGCAGTGGTAAAGCTGCCGGAGTCGTCGTCGGAGTTGTCGAACCATAGGACGCCACCGCCCGCTCCGACGAAGACAACAGACATGAATGGCAGAGTTACGCGGGCAGCTGCTGTCAGAGTCGTAATGGGCGTCTTGAAATAGACGTCATTCGAGCCGCGGGCGAAGTAACTGGCCGGTGTTTCAAGAGGAGAGTGAAAGACGTCGATTTCAAGAGTGATGTAGCGGCCAAAGTCCCGTCCAATACCAAGACCGGCGTTTGCATACCGTTTCTGATCGGCAATCGGCGGCGTCTCGGCTTGTGAGCGCCTTCTCGAAATCTGGATCAGCCGTCGTCCTTGATGGTGGGCTGATATGGCCCTCACCAACTGGAATCCCCAGTAGCTGCGGTTGACCTGTTCTACCATTCGGCGGTCCGGACCGCGCTCAAAGCCGCGTGAGCACTCGAAAGAGAGTCGCCAAGTAGACTATCAACGCGACAGTTCGCAGCCACTCAGGTTGGCCCCACAAGGCCCAGACAAGGAGCAAGCCAACGATAGCCGCAGCGAGAACCATGATGAGCCAGATTACCGGCGGTGCCAGGCCCCCGAGCACTACCCAATTCGATCGCCTCTTGCCGAACAAGGGGAATTCTGGTTGTCGCACCTCGTCGTACACAACAAACCGAGCGATCGCATCCCAGTTTTCCTCCCTGACAGCGGTGCTATGATTGCCTCGTACAAACCGAATACGCACGTCTGCTCTTGATCGTGAAGCTAGCTTTTTAGCTTTGCCTTTGGTCATGATCGTTTACGAGTGCGACTGTCTTTTCGCAAACAGACGTCCGGTTTTCCCTGAGTAGTTTTTGCATCAAGCATGTGCTGGTTTTGTGTCAGAATCAGCGCCAATCGGGGTTAACATGTGCTCGCAAATTCGCGCGCGTGAAAATACTGAAAATGCGCTCGGCGAAACTCTCACCATGCTTTGCAGGTTTCGCTGATAAGTCTGCGCCCAGCCTTACCGTATCTTCGCCGTAATCGTAGGTAGCGCCAGTTTGGCGCATGACAATTCCGCGCGGAGGGTAGGTCAAATGACGTTCCCAAATGCAATCGGCAGCGACCAACGCCGCGACATCGCCGTCATGACCGGGATCAGAAGATATATCAGCCGACGACGACGACCCGCAATGCTGTTTGTGAACGAGGAGCATCATAATACGCAATATCGGGCTACCCGTCACGACCCTACTATGCAGGGCGATCTGCCCGACAAACATCGGCTCGGCATAGCGCGAGGGGCGCTGGTATTTGCAGCGATGTCAATCTTCCTGGGAGCTTGTGCGGATTCGCCCACTGCTCCATCAGACTCATTCTGGCACGCGTCAGCTTCGGTCTCGAGTGCGGCCCCTTCTGATGCAGTTCGCATCACACGCGCGATCGCTTACGCGATGCGCGACGCGTCAATACGGAAAGCCGTGCAAACGGCAATGCGCTCGTCGCTGGTCAACGAGCACAAGCTTGTGTTGCAAGATTACTTAAAGACACAGAAGGGCGCAAAACTTTTCTCTGCCACCGCGGCTGCATTAGACGTAACTCCGCAGACGCTCAACGACCTACTTGCAAACTTGCCCAACCTCGACTTCTATCTTCCCTTCAAAGCACATCGTCTTGCTTGGAAACCAACCTCTGACGTCTACGTCGCGACCACGTTTGACCCTGATGCCGCCACGCTTACAGCGTACGGCACCAATGGTCAAACAATACTCACGCGCGTTCGATCTCTCTTGGGATATCGAAACGTAGGTTTCACTGCCGGCCGTTGAACCAGCCTTTGCAACGTACCTGCGCCGACTCTTTCGGATGAGGAGAAGAATTCGTGTAACGTGGACAAACGCTGTCAGTCGTGGACAGAGCGTGTTATTTCAAGACTTCACAACGTTTGATCTAGCCTTTACTGCTCCTATAGGAGCGCCGAACAAGCGAACGCATGACGCCATCGGGGTCAGAACTGAGCCGCGAAGCAAGCTCGCCGGCGGGAATTCCGGCAAGCTGTAATGTCTGCCGCTCGAACGTCCGCCGCGACGCAAGCCCGCTGGCACGCGCAGCCGCAGTTAAAGAGCCGCCAGCCATGAGGACAGGGAAGCTTTTTAGCAGTCTCGCCAGGCCAAGGAACCAACTCGCGGACTGAAGCCCCTCGGCGCTCAGCCAACGATCGATCGACCTTCTGGTGGCGCCAGCGGTATCGGCCAGAGCTTTCGCACTTGTAATGGACGCCGAGCTGAAGATGGCAATCAGCGCCAACTCGAGCTCGAACGGTAAGCGCAACAGTTGCGTGCGCAGTGCATTTAGAAAAAGGACGCCAGTATCTACTGTGTGCAGATCGCCAATTGCGCGTTCCAGTCGAGCCTTCGTATCTCCGAAACCGCGGAGGACGACTTGAGAGACGCCGAGAGGCAGGAGCTCTAGGAGCAGCGAGACGGAGCGAGGACTTGGGTCAATGTAGGCGAGAATGGGAATGGGATCCTTCTGCAAGCAGCGTCTGAGATCGTCGTAGCCTGCGTCGAGACGATGGGTATCGAGAATTAGAGCATCGAACGACCGATCATGGAAAGCGTGGCAAAGATCCCTATAGTTGTTGAATGCCATGACCCGATCGTGTGGAATCGCTTCCCGAATCCGGTGCACCGAGCGTAAGGGGAGAAATGCAGCAAGGGGCATAACGGCTCCGCGGTGCTGACACATAACTGGTGCGACAAACCGAATCAGCTACTCTGACGCTGCCGGCAGCGATGCCGCCAAATGCGTCAAAGATCGAATTGGTGCTCATCATGTCACGTGATCAACGGCACGACAATGCCGGTTTTGTATCGGGAGAGTGCATGTTTTGTATCGGAGTCGAAGTGGTGGTTTCTTAATTGCCCCACGGGATCGTATATCGGCGTGCGAGGAGCTCTTAAGTCTTCGCATTCATAGGAGAAATTCCTCCGACCGTTCGCGGAAAAGGGGCTCGTCGGTCCCGAGCTCGGCTTTCCATCGCTGAGTTTCGCCAGCAACACGTCCGGCGAAATTCTTCGATCCGCTTTGCACGCTCTGCACGCGCTCTGCACGCGCTCTGCAGTCAGCGACGCAGACTCGTCCCACTCTACTTCTCCGATGCAGATCGCGCGGGACACGAGGCACGAATGGATGTGACACGAATTCGGCGTCGCTGCGCGAAGAATCGATGAGCCGTGGAATTCTCAACGCACTGGACGCACCATATAGCGGAGAGCCGATGCTCGTCATCGTCGGTGATTTGCTGACGTGCGGAGAACATCTGGCATACGTGGCGATCATCCGCTCGATATCACGCCTTCAATCGTTCTCGCCGGATGTCACACCGGGCGCTGCACGATCGGCCACGTTTCACTCCTTGACGCTACACCCACAGTCCTCCGCGGACTCGGCACCTCCGTTCCGCGAAGATATGACCCGTACTCACCGACGGGGACTATCAAATCGCCCTCGCGCATTTCAGGTAGCTAGAGTTAGTCCGCAGCCACGTCGCCGTTTGCGGCGGCACCGCGACATCTCATCGGCACCTGAGCATTGCGACCCGCATCGTCGCGCAATGATATAAAACCGACAGTCCGATGATACAAAAACGGACTTTACATACCGCCCGCTAAGGCTAACGTGAACTGGACGGACAGTTTCATTGAATGCCGTAACGACTCTCACGCTCTACGAAGGAGCGTCACAATGAACACCGCTATAGTGTCGTGGTCCGCAAAGTTCTTGTCTCGATTTCCGCAAATCGTTGCCGCAAACGTCTTGGTAGCTTGTATTGCCGGAGCAGCGTCAGCCCAACGCACGTATTACATCGACGAATCAACGGATTTCACAGGAAACGGCTGTCAAAACATCGACTTGAATGATGTCACCTCGAGCTTGCGAAATTCGCTGAACTCGAATGGCTGGTCAGGCCAGCGGTGGACAAATGTTAGCGCGTGGCCCCAGGACTATTACGAATCGACCATGTCGGGGTTGTCCGGTGTAGATAATCTCTATGGCGACAATGCACTGCTCACAGTTTACGCCGGACACGGTAACAGGGCGCTATTCCAGTTCGGCTTCATGCGCAACAACCGCTGCCTGGTCGTATTGGATGCGCAAGCACGGCTCGGCTTGCAAGGCGGTGCCCGCGGAGTCTACGCGATGCATGTGACGAGCTGCACTCTCAACCTGGGCTCGCTTAGCAGGAACTTTAACCACGAGGTTCGGCAGCAGTTCGGCTATCACAATTCGCCATCGGTGAAGGATGACCAGCCGCGCGACTTCTTCGAGGCGACGGAGGACAAGACGAACGCACAGGCGTGGATTGATGAAATGGAAGACCGTCCCGGCTGGTTTACCGGTGACAACTCACCGGTCGTGCTCACATTTGGCTTGGACTCGAACCACGCCGATTGGGTCCGCAACACCGCGAAACTACGAGGCGGTCGACTACTGTACACACCACCTAAGCCATGGGCTTGGTTCAACTGGATAATGTACGATCACGGCGACAATGGATGCTGAGCACACAGCAAGGCATCCTCCGGAGAGCACAATGAAACAATTACTTGTAGTCGCGTGCATAGGATCCGCCTTCATGTTTGGAGGAGCCTGTGTTTCATCGGCGCAGCAGGGGAAAGAAAGCCCCGACCGCTTCGGTAGCTTCGAGATGAGATGGCAGACCTCCACACCTGCGTCAGTTGCAGCTCGAGCGCAGGCGGTAGCTGAAGTAATGAAGGGCAGACGCCTGCCGCGGCGAGCGATGGTCGTGGCTGATACAGCTCATCTCAGTGCCGCGCGGCGCATGCGCATCAACGTGCCCGACGCTCCGGAGCTCGATATTGTCTACCTGCCCGAATATGACGAACTACGAATTGTCGATATCGAGTTGAGCGCCGCCTCGGCTCCGAGCTCCGAGATTTCACAGGCCGAAGCGTTGAAGCTCGCGAAGAAATTCTTCGACGAGCTGGCCGCCCGCAAAATCGTCGATCCCCAGCAGTTCGCCTGGAGCAACGCCGATGTCGCATCAACCTGGATCGGCGGAGGCTCGAGACAGAGCAAAACAATAGAGAAGCGGCGTGTGGAGTATCGTATCACACTTCGCCGACAGCTAAATGGGATCGAGGTGGCAAACTCCGGCATACGGATTGGTGTGCATGTAAGCGGCCGGATTTCAGCTGTGCGCCTTGGCGGAGTTTCGGTGGCGACGCAGCCAAGCGGAATCAGTTCCCGCCGAGTGACAGTCAACGAGATCATGGGCCGCTTCGAGCGGGAGGTAGTGCCGAAGGGCGCCAAGTCGAAGATCGCTTGGTCGCGAGTAATGTACGTAATGCCGGAAACGAAACGCTCTGCACTGGTCGGGCCGTTGTACGTGATCTCGTACTCGCTGGAATTTCCGAGTGACGATCGAAACACGGTTGTCAGCCGACGTAAGACCGTGGGATTCTCTCTCGTTGATGTAAAGGCTGCGCCAATTGACTTGACACCCGAGGTGCGCCCGCCGACGATCGAAAAGACACGTAAGTAGGGCACTATCTGACTCGACCAAACGCTCGGCTCCGCAGACTGGATACCGCCATCCAGGATTTCCGTCGCGAACTTACTGATCGTGAGATGCTGCCCGGCGCCCAACAACAACGCGACGCCGCGTTGAAAATGCTGGATGATGCTGAGCCATTCCAAAAAAGCAGGAAACCTCGAGAACGGCTGGGCGATCGTTCACGGGTCGCAGCGAGTCGCTGTTCTGAGTTACACCGACGACGATCTCAACGCACTGGCGACATCGTTGAGATATGAATGCGAAGATAAACTGCGCGGATGGCGCCGTAGCGCAGCGTCAGAGCACCTTGGTATACCTGGATCAACGCCGCGGCGCGGAGATGTCCAGCAGGCAATGAAATCGATCCACGAGCACTCAGACAACACATCCACAAGCTGGAACTCGTCCACGAGCAGCTGCGTCTTCTTTTTCCAAGTCTTCTCCTCGCATTGTTGTTACTTGCCGGCATAGTGATCTATGGCAAATACGACCTCGGCGAGCTCCAGCCCCCTGACCTGTGGATGGTCATGCTACTCGGCGCACTCGGTGGCGCGCTCAGCGCTGTGCGTAGCACTTCGGGCGGCTCGGACAGGAAGATCCCCGAGAGTCGCTTCGCTGCGCCAATCACTTTCCTTCGGCCGATCATTGGAGCATCCGCTGCTATCGGAGTCGCGTTGCTACTGCAGGCGGGCGTCGGAAAGCTGGGTGACGGGTCGAAGATCGCACTGCTCGCGGCTGCGTTCGCGGCCGGCTTCAGTGAAAAATGGTTCCTTTCACTGATCGAGCAAGTGACTAGCGGAGAGAAGGAGAAGGCAGTAGCATCGAGTGGATCAGGGAGTTGCTTCCACGCGTTGCGTAGAGAAGGGCGCGAGTGTCCTCGAAGCTCAATCGATTGAGCGCTTCCATCGGCTTCATGCGCGACGAGTACGTGCTGGACGCGCAGGACATCCGTTTGGTGATTTTGCTTGGCGGTGACGAGAAGCATACGACGCGCGTCGGGCGAGCGATCGGCCGGATTGGCTCGCTCGAGTTCAAGTTTGGAGACCTATGACGCCAGCCTCCTCGCGAGCCTCGCGAAGTGCCGCGGCTTCGGACCGTCTCACCGTCTTCGATGTGTCCTTTCGGGAAAATCCGGTGTCGTCGAGCTCAGCCAAACTCGGCGTCGGTTCTCGACGCTCGCGACAGCCGTCGCCACGCACAACGATTGCGCCTGCCTCTTCAATTATGGGCATTGCGAGACCGTCGCGAGTTTGCTGTTAGATCACAACACTTACCCGATCATGGCGGAGCGCCATCTTGCACCCATTTGATAATGATTTGAAGTTCCGCCGCAGACAGTGGACCACCAGGCGGCATTCTAACTCCTGAGCCACCAGCGGCGACCTGCGTGCCGTTGAGCTTGTGAATCAAATAACTCTGCGCTGTGTTACCAGGAGTAACCCGGTTCATGCTGCCAAGCTCGGTTGCCAGACGATTTACCAGATTGCCATACGCGACGCCGGCAGACATGTCCAAACCGGCTTTCGGAGAGGCGCCCGCATGACATCCCGAGAAAGCACAGTTCGAGCTTAGTATCGGCTGAACATCTGGCCCGAAGGTCACCACGCCTGGGGGAGAAGGTGGCGTGCCAACGAACGTCACGCAGTCGTTCCCGTAACCGCCTGTCACCTGCGCATCACCGAAGGCCTTGAGCTGCCCGGGCTGGTGCGGATTCAAACTTTGCCAAAACCGATTGTACGTCGCCAACGCGTGAGGCATTACTCGCTGAGTACATACGCGCGACGGGACTGAACCCCCGAGACCAGTGAAGGCGCTCGCCGAAGCAAACCGAAGATCGAGTCCGAACGGCGCCACAGCTGGCTCGGGGCGACTTGCATGGCACATTCGGCAGGACGCCGCCACAACATTGGTGTACATCGCCTGCTGACCAGCGTTCGCTTGCCACCCGCTCACAACGTAGTTCTCCGATTGAACGGTCGCTGCGCCCGTGTACATGTTGTTGATCATGTCAGTGATTGCCGCGCCGGGACTCGTCCCGAGTACATGAGTTTGATTCAGCGCCTTGAACGCAGCTTGCTGATTCGCTTTGTCGTAAGGCGTAGCTCCATTCACGACCACACCGTCAACGATGCGAAGCGCTCGCAAATCGAACGGAATGAAGACTGATCCCATTTTTACTGATGCTTTGTTGTTGAACGTCGGTACTCCCTGTGCAAAGCCCGATGGATACTCTCCACCGTGACAGACCATGCACAGTTGCGGTACGGGCCGGGCACCTCTGCCATCGAGATCGGCCTTCGTCACCAGCGCGCCGGCAGGTTGATTGTACACGTAGAACTTTACGACACGGTCGTGGTCGTTCGGATCGAATTCGTTTGCATCGCCTGATGGGTTTTCGATTCTCGAGTACTCCATCGCCACTGTTGCAAACGCATTCGTCCGATTCGCAGTGTTGATGAAATCCGCGTCATCATCCGCGTTCGAGCCATTCGCCTGTCCGTAGTTCGTGACGTAGCAAGCGATGTCTTCCGCCAAACCATCTGAAGCAGGCGTCCGCTTGCAATGCATCTCGCGTCCGAATGCGAGATCAACGGCGTTGACATACGTTGCGCTGTCATGATTCCCCGGCTGGAATCCATGCTTCGAGAGGAACGCCGCGTAAGTGCTCCGCAAGCCACGGGGATCTATCTGCTGGTAGTAATTCGCGGACGCCGTTTCGAACTGCGCTTCGAGAGCCGGATTGGAAATCGCCAACTCCGTGAGGTTTGCTGCCTCGAAGCTGTAGAGACCATGGAGGAATGCGTCGACACCGGGCACCGGTTGGGTGGCGTCGAAGAGCACGACTGACCCTTGGCAAGCGCCATAGTTGGGCGCCGGTTGATTCGGACTCGTCGGATTCTGCGGGCCGCCGGTGTTGACGACGAACGTTCCGTACAGCTTCGTGTTCGGCGGCGGGTCAGTCGAGTAAACCGCCATCGTCACGTCGGTGTTCGTCGGAAGATTATAGAAGGCGTGAAAGTTCGGCGCGGTGTTCGCGACGAGCCGGCTGAAGAAACGCGGCGCAGCAGTACCCAGCGGTACGGTGATCTCGATGTTGTACTGAGCTGGAAGTGGCGTGAGTCCGGCGCCGGGATCGCCGCTGAAAATACGAATGCATGCCTGGTTGGTCTTCACCAGATCGGAATTGAAATCGGACAGGTGCTTTATCGTGCCGACGTAGTTATTGCCCGAGCGAGTCAGCGTTCCATCCGGCAGCCACACACCATTCTTTTCATCATACGTCAGCAGTGGAATCGTACTCGGCTTCGGATCACTTGACGCAAGCTGGACCGGATCGATTGGAAGCGTCAGAGTAGCCGTCGCGCCCGACTTGAGATTGTATGTCGTGCCGCCTTGAGTTATCTGGATGTGACCGGCTCCATAACTCTCCATCACTTTTGTCGAGCCGGCATCCAGAACAGTGTAGTCGCCCGGCATGTCGAACGGTGTTCTCAGATCGGTTGTATAGAGTGTCACGTTGACCGGGCCGGATGGTGCGTTGCCATTCGCATCCGCCAGCGAATTAGCCGGTATCTGCAGTCGCATTCCCGGGCCGCACGGCGTTCTCGGGTTTTCGCGATTACGAACCGGCTCGCGATCCTTGCGTGCCTGAATCACGTAACCGTTTTCATCTTCGCGCACGGGACGCAACGCCACGCTTCCGGAGTCGAATCGGATCCGAGTGAGAATGGTGCCGCAGCGCTGGAACTTTCGACCGTCGGTTACGTCGATCGGTTGAGTTGGATCGACAGTTTGAACCGTGCCTTTGGTTAGAGTCCAGGCACCGCCCTCGACCGCATCCTGATAAATCTGGGAAAGCAGCTTATATCCCGGCTTTCTGACGTTGAAAACGTACCGGCTGCTCTCGTGCACTCTCACCTGGAAGTAGCCGGACGCACTGGTTGTCGTCCTCACTCCATTGACTTCGACTTCCGCGCCTTGAAGCGCAGGGACATTCGATTCGTTTACGTGACCCGAGAATGCCACGCCGTTCCCCGCCGTGGAAA
Source organism: Gemmatimonadaceae bacterium (assembly GCA_035633115.1). Taxonomy (NCBI): domain Bacteria; kingdom Pseudomonadati; phylum Gemmatimonadota; class Gemmatimonadia; order Gemmatimonadales; family Gemmatimonadaceae; species Gemmatimonadaceae bacterium. The sequence goes on from DASQFN010000102.1 coordinate 81,540, forward strand.
CGAGAGTGTACTGCCGCGCGTAGCCTCCGCGTCCATCCGCTGCAACGACATCAACGCGGAAAAGCCCCGGCTGATTCGGAAGTGTCCATGACACGTTCGCCCCAGTCTTCGCGCTGAGCGTTCCACCTCCTTGGAGCACTCGCCAATTGTATGACACCGGATCTCCATCGGCGTCGCCTGCCGATGCTGAGAGCGCAATGGTGGCTCCCGGTGCGGCGGTGCGGACCCGGGCGCCGCCGATCGAAGCGAGGACGTTTGTGAATCGGGGCAGGTAGTTGATGAAAGTCAGATTGACTTGGTGAATGCCCGAGGATGCCAAGAATTCCGGCACCATCGTTCGCTCTACTCGCGCGCCTTCAACCCGAGCGTCCAATCGAAGCATACGATTCGTTGGAACGCGGGGGAGAACGTAGTCGCCATAATTGTTTACGTACGCACTGTCGAGCGTGGCCCCATTGAGGTCGACCAGATAGACCCGGGCGTAAGAGTTCACGCCGATCATTGGGACGAAGGTGCGCAGGTTACCACCGCGCATATTTACGGAACCATACACGGCGGTGCTTTGACCCTTCGGCTCGACGGAAACGGAGATCCAACCCAGGGTCACCGGAAGAGTCGTAACCGGAACGTACCGGGAGAAACAGCCGGTGACGAATCCGGTTTTGCTCCAGCAAATTCGATAGACGCCGGGTCGAACGCCCCAGAAAGTGAATCGTCCGCTCAAATCAGTGATCAATCGGTCGACGGTTTTTCCGGTGGCAGAGTCGATCAAGGCCACCGGTATCCCCGGTAGGAAGATCACAGGACTCTTGGATGTGGAAGTCACCGCTGCTGCGAGCTCGGTCGTCCGTCCCGTTCCCAGGATCAGAGACCCTCGCACATTCGGGGTGACGTGAGGGCCACCAGTTGTGGGAAAGGCTGGCGTTGATTTGGTCTTGTCACACCCAATCGCAACGGCGAGGAACAGAACTGAGAAACCAATTGCAACCGCGTGACTGAGTTTGCCCGGAGATCTTTGCAACGATCGAGTCTGATTGCCCATACATCCTCCCGTGTTCTAATGCGCGCGTCTGAATCTCGGGCAATCCGCGCTTGGCTGTAATGCGGTTTTTATATCACTCAACTGTGGTTTTTATATCACGTTCAGATCAGGCCGGTCTCCGGACACGCAAGCCGTCCGTCACGAATCAATCGGGAAACCACCAGACGGTAAGACAGTTGGCACGACCTAAACTCGACGTGGAAAAAACCGATTCGCCGTCATGACCACACATGCTTATTGTCGATGGGAGTCCCATGGGCCGACTGACACCGCCGTGAGCTGCACTGTTTCTACGTCCACTGTACGCATTCAGCGATATCACATCACTCAACCATGAGCTGACAACTGGGGCAACGTGTCCGAGGCTGCTACCGTAGGGGCCACCCGCGGCATCGTTGATATACATGATTGTCCGGTAGCCGACGACGTTGCGTACACCGCCGAAAATATTCCACCAGGTATCTGGCCAGGTGGGTGTATCGTCAGGTGCGGGAACGACCTCGCAGGAATGAATGATCCAATCGGCGAGTTTGCCATTGGCTGACGGACCGTAGCCGGGGCTCGGAATATCGCCGTTGATATTCACCAGATCACAACAGTTCATAAGCGTGCTGTACAGCCACCAATCGCCATGAACTTCGATCAAAGCCAAATTCATCGCATTGATGAATGAGTTTTTTTGAGTGGTGAACAATCGCGGCTCAGCCCAGTAGTATTGCGAGTTTGTAAACAGCGATCGGGTCCACGAAGACGCGAGTGAATTCCAGAACGCATTAGCATTGTTCACCCAACCGGCGTCATCATTACGCACAACGTACCGACCGACTATTGGATCGTTCTCGGGTGGACGCGGCTGCGTCACACGGTTTGATGCAGCCGTCGCCGGATTTGGACCGTCAACTTTGTCGAGTGACGGCAGTGCTTCTATCGCCCTGGCAAAAGGGATGTACCCGATGACGAAGTCATCACTGGTTCGCGCCTCAGCATTGGGCGTGATGTGATGGATCCGGGCGGTGAACCGAAAGACAGGTTGCAAGTAAGCTTTGTTGCCGTCGTAATACGCAAGCTCGATTCGATCGACGACTATGTCGGAGTTTCTCAATGCGGGTCTGAGCTGACGCGCGATCTCAGCGCGGACTTCAGTCGGGCTGAGCGACTTCCGCACCCTCTCGACAATGTTGGCTGTTTTCCAGACTCGACTAAGTCCTTCGACAGATCCGCCATTGCCTATTGTCAGTAACGCTCGCGACCCCGGCCCATCGACCGGGAAGTTTCCGACATAGCGACGAGCGGAGACATAGACGGCGTACTGCGCCTTCTTGTCGGTTCTGGTGGAAGTACGCGGCACTCGAAGCAGAGTCGCACCGTTGAGCGTTTGCGGTTTGTCGACGATCGAGCGTGTATCGTCGTGGGGGAACATCTGGGGCGACGCGAAAATGTCGCGGGCAACGGAGGTCAACCGTTCCACATCGGCCGGCGAGATTGGCTTCAGCTTGGAGAGCGTTGGGTAGATCGCTGCCTCGCCGCTGCGCATATCAGCCCACGCCTTGACCGTCTCGCGCTCGACTACGCCGACAACTCCCGCAGGAATGCGGATATTGTTTCTGCGGAAAAAAGGTGTCTCGCCAAGCGCCGCAAGCTTCTGGCTGCCACCCGCAACTAAAACCCTGTTGATCAAATCAACCGGTGCGGCCTGCGCTCTCAGCCGCAGGAGTGGCAGTTCCGCGGGTGCGTCTGGTACCTCAGCTGCAAATCTGAGTGATCCTGCGACCTGAGGTTCGATGACCAAACTTGCAGCAGCAAGTATGGCAAGATGAAAAGGTCGGTAACTCATCTGATGCCTCCCAATGTTTCGTCGACAAACTTCTCGCGCGTATGAATCTCAGGCGCTCGGCACTGGCTGCAATGCCGTTTCTATATCACTCAACTGTCGTTTTTATATCAGCCGACTCCAGTTTGCAGCGAAGTATCGGAGTGATATAAAAACAGCACTTCGGTGATATAAAACCGACATTGTGCGCCCCTTTCGCCGCTCTATCCTTTGCTATCGTCGCGCATTCGTCGGTGACGGAGAGTTTCAAGCGCCGCCGATTCTCACTCCCAGTGCTGGAGATACCATGAGAGCTCGCCTCGCGTTTCCTCAGCTCTCTCTCGTCGCCACTGTCTTAACCTGCTCATTCGTGTTAGCGGTATCGGCCAGCGCTCAGCTCGCCGTCGTCGGACAAACGAACGGGCCACGAGTCACTGTTGTTGACGTGTCCAATCCTGCTACGCCGGTCGTGCGAGGAACGGTCACTACAACCCTTGTTGGAGTTTCGTCAATCGCTGTCGACGCGACTGGTAGCCGAGTTGTCGCTGGTGAGCTCAATGGTTGTCGCATTGCGCTCATCAGCATTCAGAATCCTGATGCACCAGTACAAACTGGCACCGTCTGCACAACGTTTGCGGGAGTGTCCTCGGTAGCAGTGAGCGGGACACGCACGATCGTCGGACAACAGAGTGGCCCCGGCGTAGAGTTGTACGACATCTCGGGCGCGGCACCGGTCAAAATTGGTGTGAATTTGAACACCGTATTGGTTGGGATCAGCTCACTAGCTGCGAGCGGAGGATGTGCAATCGCAGGCGAGCTTAATCAAAATCGTGTAGTCGGAATAAACATCGCCGGCGCGGGTCCTGTCATCGCAGGATCTGCAGTCAATACGACGCTTGTGGGCGTGTCGTCAGTTGGTCTTTCCGGAGCGCGAGCCATCGCCGGTCAACAGAACGGCCCACGCGTTCAAGCATTGACTACGAGCGCTTGCGCGCTCACGCTCGGCGGAAGTTTGAATCTTTCCGGAATCGTTGGCGTAGCGGCGGTGTCTCTGAGTGGGACCCGCGCAATCGTTGGCGAGCTCAACGGTCCTGATGTCGCGATTGTGGACATTATAAACACTGCCGCGCCGGCGCAGATCGGTCTGGCGATCGGTACGGGGTTCGCCGGCGTTTCGTCGGTCGCAGCTAATGGCAACATCGGTGTCGCGGGCCAGCAGTTCGGACCTGGAGTGCGCGCCATCACCGGCATCACCGGTGCTACGCCAACTGCGGCGGGCAGTGTGCTGACGACATTGGTTGGTGTTTCCAGCATCGCGCTCACTTCTTTCTCGCCTCCTGCCGTTGTTTTCAGCGCCACGTTTGCGTTCCCGACCGTGCAGCGTGTCGGCACAGCCTCATCTCCACAAGCGTTGACCATTACAAACACGGGTGGATCGCAGCTGCAGTTAACGAACATCACTAGCTCGAGCGCACGCTTTGCTCCCCAGGTTACAAGCTTGAACGTAGCAGCCATGAGCACGGGAACGCTCAACGTCACCTTCACGCCAAACGCAGAGGGCACAGTCACCGGGACACTTACTGCTCAGACCAACGATCCGGCGAGGCCATCGATCACGATTACGCTCTCGGGAACTGGCGGACTCCCACATCTTCAGGTGGCTTCGAGTCTCTCCTTGCCGAGCGCCGCAGCAAATTGTCAAAGCACAACGAATACGCTCCAGATTTCGAACACTGGTGCGCTGCCCTTAGTGGTTAGCTCAGTCAGCCTGCCCGCGGGCCCATTCACACGAACGCCGGCGAGCCTCACAGTTCTCGCGAATAGCAACGGCTCCGTACAAGTGACATTCACTCCCACTACTGTCGGACCCGCGAGCGCTACGATGACGCTGGCGACCGACGATCCCGCAAACGTGAGTAAGACCATCAGCCTTAGTGGAACTGGTGCATCAGCCCCGCCTCCTTCCGTTGTTGTGAACCCAACGTCACTGAACTTCGGCGCGACACAAGTCAACTTCTTCATCGGAAAGCGAATCACGCTTACCAACAATGGAACGTGCTCACCGCTGAACGTCACGCTCACTTCATCGAGCGCAGTATTCCCGATAACGTCCGACCCGAACCCTTCGACAACGCCTCCATCGACTACCGCCACGAGCACGCTCGCTCCGGGAGCCAGTCAGTCATTCGTAGTTGTTTTTGCGCCGACGAGCGCAGCCCCCGCGAACGGAACTCTCGCCGTTTCTAGCAACGACCCCGCGAATCCGAACGTCTCAGTTCCTCTTTCCGGCACCGGTGTCCTCGCGGCTGCTTCATCTCTCAGCATGATTCTCGACCGCTCAGGAAGCATGGCTGATCCAGTTGGCGGCGGCACTAAGATGGATGCGCTCAAGGCGGCCAGTAAACTTTTCACTGACCTCATCATGGATGGCCAAGGCGACCGACTCGGCACGGTCGAGTTCGACGACGTCGTCACTCCGCTAACGCCTATTGCGAATGTTGACGCCACTCAGAAAGCGTCTGTAAAGACAACTATCGACGGTCTGTTTCCGCGGGGAGGGACGTCTATCGGCGGAGGTCTGCAAGCCGGTCTAGCGCAGCTGACGGGTTCGACGACAACGCGACAGGTGCTGATGGTCTTCACCGACGGGGTCGAAAACGTGATACCCATGATCGCGACTGTGAAGCCGGCCATACCCGCAACGACTGAAGTTTATTCGGTTGGATTCGGAGACCCATCTCAGATTTCTGCCGCAGCGCTCACTGACTTGGCAATTTCGTCGGGGGGTCGATACTTCAACCCGCAGGATCCACTTCTGCTGCGAAAGGATTTTGTTCAAGTCCTGAGCGACGCATTTCGGCAGAACATGGCGTTTGATCCGATCTACACGATGCTCGCCGGGTCGACGAGAGATATCCCGGTGCCGCTCTGCACTTGCGATCGACGAGTCAGCTTCATCGTATACTGGCAGAACCCAAGGTCACAGCTCTCCGTCGATGTCGTTGCACCGAACGGCATGGTTTACACTTCCGCCGCACCGCTGACAAACCGGCTCGTGCGTTACGTCTCTCAACCGGGCTATCGATTCTATCAGATTGCATTTCCGCCGGTCGACCTCGCGCCGGGCGCGGTGATTGGCCCGCCCCGCGCGGGAACGTGGATAGTGCGCGTTCGAGGTGACGGACTCGTCGGCGCATCCGAACGCATATCGGTGAGCGTGGTTGTAGAGAGCGACTTGATGCTCAAAGTTGCGATCGATCAAGCGCGAATCGGTAAGCCAGTTCGATTCACGGCCCGTCTCACAGAGGGAGCGAATCAAGTTCTAGGCGCGCATGTAACGGCCCAGGTGCGGAGCCCGCAGCGAAGCATCGGTGGACTGCTTGCCGATCTCGCGCCCGCGTTGAGAGCGGCAACCGCGCGCAGGCCACAAAGTCGCGACACTGTTCTAGACCGCTCCCTCATCATCCGTGAATTGCTCCGCCGACGGGGCAATTCCTTCAAGCCACTTGTTCCAACGACTGTCAGATCGTACCGGCTTTACGATGATGGTCAACATGGCGATGGAGGAGCGGGTGACGGTTTGTATGGATTTGTATTACCGGCGCTCGCGATAGAGGGAGGTTATACAGTGGAGTACAAGGCGACAGCTGCAGTGTGTGACGGAATGCCGTTACGCGAAGGAACGTTGTCCTTCTACGCTGCACTCCCCGTTGATTCTTCCCGTACAAAAGTTCAAGTCGTTACCAGGCCCGTGCCAGGCGCGGTCACTGTGTCTGTCACTCCTCGCGCATTAGACGGAGCACTCCTGGGGCCAGGACTCGCGACGATGATTCACGCCACTGTGGCGATTGATGGCAGGGATGTATCACGGGTGACGCGGGTGAGAGATAACCTGAACGGCTCTTACTCGATCGACGTTGTCAACGTTCAACCGGGTTCGGTGCTGCATCTCGATATCGATAAAACGAGATTCGTTGTTCCCCTTGGACGCAGCAATCGAACGGGAAAAAGTCAATCCTCCCCGGTAGCGTCGCCCTCCCAATTCAATGTCGGCCAATGACAGAAAATACCGATAGCCCACCAGTCGACGGGGCGACAAAACCGCAACGGAACACCGGCCATCCGGTGTGGGACGTCTATGATCTTTATCGTACTGCTCGTCTGAACGTGAAGTACTACAGTTGCCGTGTTAGTACGCTCCAACGCCAGAATTTCTGGATCGAGTTCGTTTTAGCCGCGACGGCGGCTGGCTCCGCCATTGCTGGACTGACTTTCTGGAGCGCCGGCGTAGGAAGAATTATCTGGCAGATGCTGATGATAATCGCAGCCGTGTTGGCGGTGGCGAAACCGCTTCTCAAGTTGACCGATCGTATTCAGACACTCGCGGAGCTAGTGGGCAAATACCGAGCAGTCGAGTATGACTTGAAAAAGATTGAAGTTGCTATCCGTCAGCGGCGAAAGTTCGAACCAGACTTGCGGGAGATGTTCGTTGCTACACTCGACCGAATGGCGGAGATAGCGAAAGAAAAGAACGGGGAGTTTCGCGTTCGAGAAAAACTTCGTAAGAAATGCCGGCTCGAGGTGGAGAAGGAGTTGCCAGCAAGCCGATTCTTCATTCCAGAGGAGAGTGTCTAATGAACGGGCAAAAGGACCGAGACGAAGAAACTCCAGAACCATTGCCAAGGCGCTCTCCTGAGCCGGATTCCGATCCCGAGTCCGATCCCGAGTTCTACCCCGATGAGGACGTGCCCGAGCCAGGACGAGGGGATGTTTTGCCGGCTCAGGTCGATCCCGATAAGGATTGGGATCGCGGGTAGAGCGCAAAAGTCTTAGGAACTCCGCCTCCGTCAGTCGACCATATCGTAACGGCGTCCACGCGGCGGAAGAAGGATTGACCTTCTCAAACACCCATACTCAGTCACATGCATGATACAAAAACAGCAGTTGGATGATATAAAACCAGCATAGCACGCACCTCGAGAGCAGCCATCTTCTCCAATGAAACGTCGACCCACTTCACGGAGAAGACCATGACCGACCGCGAATCGATGCAGGCTCTGGTGTTTCAATCCGTCAGCCCTTGTCGCAGCGATACTCACCTTCTTCGTAACCGCCGGCGCTTCGGGGCTCTACTTTGTTCTGTTTCTTCCACTGCTCCTGGGCTGCGCTGTAATTCTGGTCGCGTCATCGTCTGTATCCAGATGGATTTACGAACGAGAGTCGAAGTTCGATCGCGTTGAAAGTTGGGCCGACCCGCGCGTTGTCGCGGACAAAGGCATGAGGCGTAGCAAAGTAAAACCGCCTTCAACGCTGGAGGTTGTGTGGCTGAAGAAAGGCTCGTCATCTGGCATGGTATTCCAACCGGATCGCTTCTCAGCATCCTAGTAATGCCTGAGGTGGCTACGATCGAAGGAAAAGGCTTCTTCAAACCAGCATCGGGAAGCAAAACTCCACTTCGTCTAGGAGTTGCGGAACTCGTTGATAATCCCCTCAAGGTCCCCATACGGCAAGGCGACCAATTCTTTCTGCTGATCGAGATGACGTACCTGTCGCCAGGGGATACGAGCGTGGTGGTCGAAGCATCGATCGTAGATGCTGATGGGCGACCCGTCTCGAATGCGGACGGAAATCCAGTCACGCCGTTCCGTTGCGAGTATAGGGGTAGCCTGGGTGGCGCAAACGCCACGGATGAAGTCCAATTCAACGTTCGAGGCGCGCCATGAGCCGCACGTATGCTCGATGGAGTCTGGTCCTCTGCATCAATTTTCTTGCGACATCGCCTGCGCAAGCGCAGCTCAACCAGACGTGCCCCGGAACGATGACGATCGGAGATTGTCTGAAACGCCTGATGGGCGAAGGTGCGGTCAAAGACGAGACTGCGAAGGCGGCCACCGGTGCTGATCTCCAGTCGGGCACCTTAAGCTCAGCAATTCGCGATTTCCTGCCACGCGTAGCGGGCGCCGTGGTACGCCCAGGTGTGGAGGAAGATCGCACAGGTCTCGCCCTCCGTTTCAATCAGCGCATTGCCTCAGCGACTGCTCAGGCCGGTGTCGAGTTCAACGCCCCCGCGATTTACGCACCCCTGCTTGACTCAGTTCCCGAAGCGAGTCGTGATGCCACGAAGGAGCGCCTTGAGAAATCGCTCAAGGATCAGGATGACGTCAGCGCGACAGTGGCCCTAAACTGGGAGAGCCAGCGCTTGGGGCGAACCTTCGCGCCTCACCGCGCGGAAGTCTCTCGATTGGTAGCGTCGATAGCGCAAGCTGGCGGAGTGGATGACATCCTTGCGCTCGGATCGATGACTGAGCTGGATGTTAGTGGCAAGCTGCTGCCAGTTCGACGCTCTGAGCAAGTTTGCAAAGATGCTAATGCTGCCCGTGTGCAACTTGGCTGCTACCTGCCGGCATTTGCGGATAGCGTGCGGAATGCACTTCGAGCCGAAGCGGAAGGTCTACTCGCGAGACGTCAGTTGCGCCGAGCCGCAATGGCGGATGCCGGCCTTGATGCTATCAGTGCGTTATTGAACAATCAGCCACAGCTAAACGTGTCCGCCTCGTATCGTTATCGCGATGACCTCGTCGGTCCGCGCGAAGTCAAAGCGTCGTTTCGTTATGAGGGAAGTTCCCGTAATCTCAATTGGCTGCGTGGTGAATGCCGGCAACTGACGAGCGAGTGCTTCACGCCACTTGTCAACGATGAAGGAACGCGTGACGCTATCGCGCGTGCGGCCAGATACTGGTTCGAGGGAAGCTTTGTCTATCGTCCGGCGCACGACATTTCGTTGCCGGCGAACCTCGTCGCTATCGCTGAGGAGCGCTCGAGCGAAGCAAACTTCGGACTGGGGTATGGTCAGTATTTCGGCAAGCTGGCCGAAGGTATGAACCGACCTCGCATCGACCTCGACGCTTCTTACCGACATCAGATAACAGGAGACCTTCGCACAAATCGCGCAATCGCCAAGATTGCATACACTCAGCCATTTGCAGACGCGGTTTCAGGAATTTTCGGCGTGACTTGGGCGAACAAGCCGGAATATCTAGGCGAGGTCCAAAGGGCCGTCTCCGCCACGCTCGGGCTGACGTATAAACTCGCCAAGGCGGATAACGAGAAATGACTCTCGACGTTACTTCCACGCTTTTGGAACCAGCTTCGGACCGGGCGCCTGACCCGATCAGCAACGTGGGAGCTCACCCAGTGGAAGTAGCACCTCTGAGCCCACCGCAAGACACGGGATTGAGCCAATGGCAGGACCGTTTGCGTCCTTTTATGCAAGGAACGTTGGGTTTGCTTAGTGCGATCTTCATTATTGCGCTCTTCTGGCAAATGCACACAGTCCAAGAACGCGTACTCGCAGGCTCTCAACTGAAATTAGACTCGACCGTGCTGGCTGGAATCGACTGCACTTTACTTGGTCAGTCGGCCTTCTCATGCGCTCGATGGCGCACGGTCGCTGCCTTAGAAGCCAGTGTTATGGAGCGTCGCTACCATCAAGCTACAGCGGCTTTGCTCGCTCGTCTGTGGTTCAAGGCACTTGGCTTTACCACAGGGATGATTCTCTGCCTCGTTGGGGCAGCATTCATACTTGGGAAAATTAGTGACACCACGCCGGCTCAACTACAAGGCGAGGCCCCGTCAGCGAAGTTTCTTCTGACTACCACGTCGCCAGGAATCATTCTCGCCACGCTCGGCGTGCTGCTTATGGTGGTCACGATTACCTCCAACCCTCCTACAGAAGTGAACGACGGCGCGGCATACAGCATTTACGACCGAGGGGTTGTTCCCCAAGATACCGGCTCGTCGCCAACACTCGCGACGCTGCGGCCGACCTACATCCCCGGTTTCACTGACACTGCCGCTAGTCCATCGGGAAGACCGTGACCACGCTGAAAGTTCCGACATCCTAGTGTTTCTTGTTTCCGATTGTGGGAGGTATCGTGCGAAATAACCTTCGACTGCTCCTTTCAACGCTGGTGGCGGTGTTAACCTGGGTCTCTTTCGATTCGGCCGGAGCGCAGACACCGTCCGCTGCGGTCTTCGCTGCCTATAATGCGGACCGCTTCGATGAAGCAATGCGTCTCCTAGAGAGCTTTAGAAACGCGCACGGGCCAACCGTCAGTGGAGATTTTCTCCTCGGGTCGTCGCTCTGTCGAATGCGCAACGCACAGCAAGCTCAGATATCAAGAGGAATAGATCTCCTGCAGTGGATGGTATCGGAGTGGTCGGTGCGTGACGGCTACAAAATTACGCGGAGGGATCGGGACGCTGTACAGAAAGAGATCAGCTTTTGTGAAAGCCGTTTACCGCCAATCAATACGACCTCGGCTGGGAGCTTGGGCTCAGGACGCCTGATTGTCTCAACGGCCCCCGGCAACGGAGCGCCCGGCATTCGATTCCGTCCCGTCGACCCGTCAATGCTGCTACAAGCAAGCGACCTATCGCGAACCTTGGATTTGCTCAAAAAGTCCGACGAGCTTAACAAGACACTGGAAAGGCTTCGCGAAGGGAGTAGGGATCCCTTGGCGCTTCCTAAGCAATAAACCGTATCGGCCGGCGCCATGGTTACGCCGGATTTTCTCACGACTCGGAGAATCGGCAATGCCACCAAGAGCACGTAGCGCATCATTAGCTGCCGGCCGAGGTATTTGCCGCAGGAGCACTGGATTCGCGCGGCACGCCATGCGGTCGCAATCAATCCGTTGAATCACTCCCCAGGGGAACGGATGGGGGCGGCAATGCCGGGATTCATTGACGGGCCAATGCGAATTGCAGTCAGAACGAAACGATACTGGGGGCCCGCGGGCGTCCATCTAACCGTTGCCTTTCTCGACAATCCCCCGACGGCACTTCGCAAGAAAATCCTCTTGCACATGAACGCCTGGAACAAGATGGCTAACATAAGTTTTCGCTGTCGAACACGGATCCGGTCGTCCGTATCGCGCGCATCGAGAACGATCCGCAAAACGACGGCTATTGGTCTTATCTCGGGACGGAGATCAAGGAGATAGAACCCGATCAGCCAACGATGAATCTCGGACAATTCACGCTCAAGACACCGGACTCCGAATTTTATCGCGTCGTTCGACATGAAACCGGCCACACGATGGGGTTTGAGCACGAGCATATGCGGCGGGAGCTCGTCCAACTGATCGACGTCCAGAAGGCGATCGCTTTTTACCGCGAAGATCAGCACTGGAGTGAGCAGGAAGTGCGCGATCAGGTTTTGACTCCGATCGAAGAGAGGTCCATCCGCGGAACCCTGCACGCCGACCCAAACTCGATCATGTGCTATCAAATCGACGGCTCGATCACGAAAAATGGCAAACCGATCGTGGGCGGACCGGACATCGATAAGCTCGACTACGAATTCGCAGGCCTGATCTATCCCAAAGCTGTGCTCGCGCACGGCGGTAAGACGAAGAAAAAGTCAAAAAAGAAGAAGACTCGTAGGAAGGCGTAGACCGGGAGGTACACATGCCGAAACAGATACAGACTGACGTTGCTATTGTCAGCCTCAACGGTTTACGCGTTGGCTCGCCTCCAAGACCGAAGGCGCGAACTGGAACGCGACTCCGCTCCGCGACACCGGTTGCCTCGGCGCCGAATATCGGGGACGCACTCACCAAGAGTTTGGCCGGACAGCAGCTCGAGCTTGTTACAGAGCTTCCGTTCGTACGCGAGCGAATCCCGCAGCCATCCAAGGGCACCAAGCGTCGGGGGCGCCGTCGCCCAGCAGCGCTCAGAGAGGCTGATAATAGACTTAGGCTGACACTTGACGTATCGCTCGCAGACGGCGAGGAAGCAGTGATCCTGTTGGAGGAGGATGGAGTCTTTTCGTGGCATCTACGGAGCGATGATGTCACACCGCCAGAAGCGCATCATGCGGTGCTGCGGCAACGTGCCATACGGGCGACGTAAACAGAGCCAAGGGAGCCATTCATGGCTCAAGCCGTACAGGCAACAGACATCTACGCTCGGATTGGAGACGTAGGCAGCGGCAGCCAGGTCGCTGTCGGTCATCACATCGTGCAGATCGGCGATGTGAAAGGCGGCATCGTCTACGTTCAGAGAGAAGACCCGCAGCCGCCGCGAGCGCGACCTCACCCCGTTTCCCTCCGTCCGAGACCATTCCCCGGCCTGCTCGACCGTGGCACTGAAACGTCCGAAAGTATCCGCGCGCTCGCGTCGAACGAGTCCCTCGAATGCACCGGCGAGCCAGGCTCCGGCAAGACCAGTTTCCTTCGCTACCTCGCTCATCAGCCGCAAATCTCCAGCTTTTCGGCAGGCGTCATCTACTCGCAGGTCAACCATCAGTCCAACGCGGATCTTCTGAAGTCGCTATTCGACGCTTTCTACGAATACGACTCGCCGATCAAGCCGACCGACACGGAGATCCGCCACTATCTGCAGAACTTCAAGGCGCTGATTCTGCTTGATGATGTAGACAGCACTGGCGAGCAAATCCAGCAGCTGATGAATATTGCGCCCAACTGCGCCTTCATCACCGCTACGTCACAGCGAAGTCTCTTCGGTGAAGCGCGCGAAGTAGCGTTGAAGGGACTGCCGACCGCCGACGCGATAAGCCTTTTCGAGCGAGAGTTGGGCCGGACGTTATCCACCGAAGAACGGAATGCCGCCGAGCATATCTGTGAATTGGTGGGTTGTAATCCGCAAAGAATCATGCGAGCGGCCAACCAGGCGCGCGACGAAAAACGTTCACTGGTCGACATCGTCCCGCCTGATCCATCTGTCCCTCTCGATCAAGTGCTCGCGGCGGCGGAAATTGAATCACGGTCAGAGGATGAAAAGAAAGTCCTTTCCGCTCTCGCCGTTTTCTATGGAGCACCCGTCGCAGCGCAGCATGTCGGCGCAGTTGCAGAAGTTTCGGGCGTCGAACGGATACTCGACGATTTCGAGCGACGCGGGCTCATTTACTCTCACGACAAACAATACACGCTGTCGAGTGATCTCAAAAACGCACTCCCCGGAAATCTGACTTCCCTCCGAGTGCGTGCTCTTTCCCATTTCGTCGAGTGGGTTGAGAAACAACCAGGGAATCCCGAAGCAATCACGAAATCCGCGCAGCCCATCCTGCTTATTCTGAAGTGGGGCTCGTCGGCAAAGTTCTGGCCGGAGGTCGCACGCCTCGGTCATGGGACCGAAGAGGCACTGACCTTAAGTGGAAAGTGGGACATGTGGGGCGCGTCATTGGAGTCGATACTCGAGTCCGCTCGCGCCGAGCAGAATCGCGCGGAAGAAGCTTGGGCTCTCCATCAGCTCGGCACGCGCGCTCTGTGCCTTGGAGCTACTTCGGAAGCAAAGGGCGCTCTCACGAGCGCGCTCGCGCTGCGAGAAGCGCTGAACGACCAACGAGGAGCAGCGGCCACACGCCACAATCTGAACATTCTTCTGGGCCCGGCACCGCCAACGGATTCCGATGGCCCGGGCCGCGAACCAGGGCCGGGTGGGATTTCGCCGCTGATCAAATTCGGCGTGCCCTCTCTTGCCGGAGCGGGGCTGCTAGCTGTGCTTCTGTTCGGGCCGTGGTTGCGCGTCGGGAATGACGACTCAGTCGGTGACGTCGATGTTCCTCCGCCTCAATCACCACCGACTGCTCCGAGTGCGATTCCCGCCCCGCCGCCAGCACTGCCTCAGGTTCTGAGCTTCAGTGCGTCGCCGCCAGGAATCGTGGCTGGTGAGAGCTCGCAGCTGTGCTTTCAACTCCAGGACGCCAGCAGCGTGGCGATTGATGGAGGCATTCCAAGTCTCCAGGCAGGAACAGGCAGGCAATGCGTCAGCGTCGCGCCGGAAGCTACTACGACCTACAGACTCACTGCCTCGAACTCAGAGGGTCAAACAAGCACCAGCGAGACAACTGTTACCGTGAGTAAGCCGGCGCCGCAAATCACGGGCTTCACCGCACGGCCGAATTCATTGACTGACGAGGGAAGCGTCGCTCTTTGCTATAACGTCCTCAACGGTGACGGATTGGAAATAGATAACGGGGTTGGCAGGATCAAACCCACGAGCGAGGGATGCGTCGCCACCACCGTGAAAGAGACGACGACCTTCACCTTGACTGCGACCGGCAGTGAGGGGCGCGTCGTAACGCGACAGGCAAGAGTCGACGTTGCGCATCCCGATATTGCGTTGGAGTTCACGGCCGAGCCTTCGACGATTACCCGGCCGAATGCAGCAACGCTCTGTTACCAGGCAAGCGGGGCGATCACGCTGAGCATAGATCACGATGTCGGCCGAGTCCCAATGCCATCGCCCGGAGAGAGAGCCTGTACAGCAGTCCGACCGAGTGAGACGACAACCTACACCTTGTCTGCGGTCGGATCGTTCAACCGTACGGCGAATCGTCAGCTTACCGTTTCGGTCAACGCGCCGCCGAAACATGCGCGGATCATTGATTTCCGCGCTTCTAAGCAGCGCGTCACGGCCGGAGAACCGGTGCAGCTATGCTACGAGATTGCAGATGCGGAGCGAGCGTCCCTCGCACCCATCAGCAAACAAATCCCAACCGGAAGCAATTGCATTAGCAACTCTCCGAAAGCGCGAACTAGATACGTCTTGACTGCAGTAGGCGAAGACGGGCAACCCGAAACGCGTGAGCAAATTGTTGAACTAGCAGAACCGGAGAGAGCGCCTCCCGTCCGGATTACAAAGTTCGAAATCGATACCGGAGATGGCAGGTCGCAACTATGCTACGCGGTCGAAAATGCCGTGAGCGCCAGGATTGAGCCCTTCGTTGGTGCGGTGAGGCTGCCAGGGGATTGTAGGACGATCAGACTGACAAAGCCGACAACTCTTACGCTCACGGCAAGCGATGCGAGCGGGAGAAGCGACCGAAGAAGGGCCGAGTATAGGCCTCCGGAGCCACCAAAAGAATCGATCAGAATCAGATTCTTCTCGGCATTGCCAAGAACAATTTTCGCCGGCGACACCGCCAGAATTTGCTATGCCACCGTCGGCGAAGGCACAGCAAGCATTTCACCGGATGTTGGCAACGTCCGGCCTTCACCGAGAATGTGTGTCAAGGTGACTCCGAAGATCACGACCATTTATACCATGAGAGCAGGTCAAGACCAACCGAGGACTGTGAAAATCACAGTTAACAGTCCGGTAGAGTGATCCGACGACATCGAGGGGAAACCAATGACCGACGAAAAGAAATCGGGCGATCGTATCAGAGCCACTGTTGGTAACGTTGGCGCGCGAAGTCAGGTGGCGGTCGGCAAGGACATCAACCAGGAACAGACCCACGTTGCGGCGGCCGCGCTGACGCCCGCCGAAATGGCCCAGCTACACTCGATGTTCGACGAATTGCGAATGAAGGTCGAGCAGGAAGCTCCCCCGGAGGAGAAAGAGAAGGCGCTCGAGCGTGTGGAAGAACTGAAGGAGGCTGTCACTGCCAAAAAGCCCGACGTGACGACCATCGAATACGTTAGGAACTGGTTCGTCAAGCGTCTGCCTGCACTGGCGGGGTCCGTAGTGGGGCTGATCGTGCACCCACTCGTGGGTAAGCTCGTGGAAGTAGGGGGCGAAGCTCTTGCTTCGACTTTTCGTGAGCGCCTTGGAGTCGAGAAGGCCTGATAGAGTTTCGGACTCGGGCGCTTCGATACAATGCCACGCAACATCGTTATCTGCTGCGACGGAACCGATAATCAGTTCGGGCCCAGCAACACGAGCGTCGTTCGCCTGGCGCAGGTAGCTGTTCAGGACCCCGACCAACAGATCGTCTACTACGATCCGGGAGTGGGAACGTTACCCGCGACATCTGCGCGGTCGAAAACCGCGAAACTACTTTCGCAATGGAAAGCCCAGGCATTCGGAACAGACGTCGACGACAAGGTGTGCATCCCTTACGGGCACCTCATGGAATTCTGGAAGCCCGACGATCGCGTGTTCATCTTCGGATTCAGTCGCGGTGCGTATACAGCTCGTGTTCTCGCCGGCTGCTGTACTCGCTGGGACTTCTGCCGCCAGGGAACCAGCACTTGCTTCCGTACGCGATGCGGATTTTCAAGTCACTCAAGACGAACACCAAGGGGCATTGGGAGCTGTCCAACAATTTCCGATGGTCGTTCGCTCGACCGGTACCGGGCGATGATGCGCGACACTTCCCAGTTCACTTCGTCGGACTGTTCGACACCGTGTCCTCGGTAGGATGGGTCTGGAATCCCACGAAATACCAGTACACGTTCCGCAACCCAACTATAAAGACAGTTCGCCATGCGGTATCGCTCGATGAGCGCAGGGCATTCTTCCGCCAAAATCTGTTCGGAAACGTAGACGGCCAGGATCTGATGGAGATGTGGTTTGCGGGTGTGCACTCCGACGTCGGTGGTGGATACCCTGAGGCCGACGGCGGCCTGTGGCGCGTAACATTCAACTGGATGGTTGCCGAAGCTCAGCTGAGTGGATTTCTCGTCGACTCCGATCGGCTCGGGGCGGTGCTGACTCGATCGATACCGCCGGCGAATCCGTGGGCCGAGCCACAGCATGAATCGCTCAAAGGCGGCTGGTGGATTGGCGAGATAATTCCCAAGCACGTTTACGATGCGCTCACCAAGACCTATCGCTGGAAGGCCAACTTCGGCAAACACCGTTCGGTTCCGGAAGGAGCGTTACTACCGCGAGCTTTGCTCGAGCGCCTGAGAGTTCCGAGCTATTCCCCTCCCAACCTGTCCGACGCCTTCAAGGCTCGCGTGAGAGGTCTTCCATCGGTTCCGGATAGTCTGAGATACGAGTCTTCCCCTCATCGGTCGGATCGATGATACAAAAACGACACTCGCCGATGCAAAACCGGCATTTTCAGCCAGCGCATAACGTTGCATCGTTGAAACCGTGTCGCCTCTTGGCGCGACTGAAAGCATGCGGGGCGAAACTCCCGTATCAGTGCCCCTCGGCCGGTCAGGTCAAGCGAGAGGTTTTTCTGCGAGGTGGAAAGTGTCGAGCAGTAATATCGAGACCAAAGTGGTTGAGCTCGTCAGAAGCCACTGGGCAGACGCAAATGTTCGCAACGTTCGGATTAACAACAACTTCGACCAATTCATCCGAGGCTCGCTTTATGTCGTCGCGATCCATGATGCAAATGACCGCGAGCGAGAGAATTACGTCTATGTCGTCGGGAGGCACCTCAGGTTATTCACTGATCTGACAGAGCTCGCAATGGGAATCGGGGAGGACGCAACGCAGGACACCATGCGCGCATCGTAGATACTGGCGGGGGAGCGCACGTATGGTGCGGTGTTCATAGATCCGGCCAAGGAAGGGGATGATCGATGGCAGGAGAGCCGTGGGATCCGGTCGAGCGCGATCGGCGCTATGCGAGCGCGAAGAGGGACGGTCTCACTCGGCTGCTCACCGAAGGCGACTCGTGGTTCGATTACCCACCCCATCCAAACATTGTCGACTGGCTCGAGGCCGAGGGCCAGTGGGCCATCAAGCGACTCGAGAATCTCAGGTCGCGCTCGCCGGAGAAACGACTACTACCGGAGCAATTCCGGGTGACGTTCCGCCAACCACGCTCGGACGTTGTCTCGCAGTGTGAACGCTATCAGGTAGACTTCTTTAACCTCGCCTTCTGTCGCCGCGCCGGCGCGTTCGTAGTTACTCACGTTCCTTTTCCGGCGGACGGCATCAAGAACATCAACGACATTGCGATCGACGCCGACGGTGTACCGCAGCGACTGAATCGCCCTTTCATGCGCTCGCAGTCGATCCGCCCGAAAGCCTTCGGCAGCGAGGGCGAGCGTAGCCAGCTGTAGAGCGGCATTGTATGCCATCGCGAGGCGCCAATCGGAGCTTACACCGGCGACCTTCGCATCAACCAGATCGCGGTCGACGACAGAAAGGAGGTCCGCGATTTCTTCGGCGCTTGTTTCATGCTCGACGAGCCATCGGTTCGCCAACCAGCTTTGCAAGGTCATTCTCCGTCCCCAGCAGCATGATCTTGGATCGTTCCATAACACGACGAACAAAATGCTCGCGGTGCGAATACTTCGATTTCAGCTCTTCCGGCGTATAGATCGTGGGATTTATTTCGCGGCCGAGTTGGCGTTGGAGGCGTCGCAATCGGGGCAACAGCTCGGCCAATGTGGCTCGGCCAACGACTACGAGATCGATATCGCTTCCAGGCCTTTGACTTCCAGAAGCCACAGATCCGTAGATAAATGCCAGATCGACCAGCTCCTTTCTGTGAAGCCCTTTAAGCACTCTACGTATGACGTCGGCAATCCCGGCAGTCTTCACCAATAAGTTGCGCAAGTCATCAAATACAGGCGCGCCAGGGTTCGCAGAGAAATAGACTTGCTGGCCCTGCGGGACCCGAAGTACAAGCCCGGCATTTACAAGCCGGGCAAGCTCGCGCTGCACAGCTCCCAATCCCGCCCCGGTTTCTCGGACAACCTGGCGCAGGTAGAACGACTTATCCGGCTGACCGAACAGAAGACCGAGCACCCGGCGTTTTGTCCCGCCGAAAAGAGCCTCCGCCACGGCATCGGACGTGTTCATAATATGAAGGTCGGCGTGTATCCATTTTGGTTACGCACGTACTCAATATGGGTACGGCGTCAGCTCCGGCGCAAGTCAAAGCACAGAACCGGGCTTGGCCCATACGCGCGAAAAAAGTCAAGAAGGCGGTCGGATATCTGGAGGCAATTCCTCGCCATCAGAGCCTCGCCACCCATGAGTACGAAGCGCTCAGCAAGGTCCTCAAGTGAAAGTGCTGGTCGCGTATGCTGAAAATGACACGCCTGGGCCTATAGATTTTCTGGCATTATGGGGCCAGCCTTTAATACCTGATCCCACCCTTGCGTATATTAAAGACAGCCTTTAATATACGCTATGCCATCGACCCATATTAAAGTCGCGGAAAAGAAGGGCTACGGTCGCGCTGGGAGGTATGTAAGCCAGCCCACCGGATACAAGGCTTTCATTCCCGCAGCCTTGCCGCCCAACCCCCCGGTCCGGATAAGTCCAAAACTCCAGTTGCTGCTGTCCCAGGCGGATCTGGCTCTGGGACGATTGGACGGCTCAATCCAGACCCTCCCGAATCCTGACCTTTTCGTACTCATGTATGTGCGGAAGGAGGCTGTGCTTTCCAGTCAAATTGAGGGCACTCAAAGCTCGTTGCAGGACCTGCTTGCTGCTGAAGCAAAGGTTCTCGACGCCAAAATTCCGCGAGACGTTGACGAAGTGATCAATTACGTCAGCGCGATGAATTACGGAATAAAAAGGTTACCCGACCTTCCAGTATCCGTTCGGCTCATTCGCGAGATTCATGAAAAACTCATGGAAGGCGTTCGCGGATCGCATCTGACGCCTGGCGAAATCCGACGGAGTCAGAACTGGATAGGCCCGGCGGGCAGCCCTTTGGCCAGGGCAATCTTCGTCCCCCCGCCGCCGGAAGAAGTGCCGCAGGCTCTCGGAGATCTCGAACGTTTTGTACACTCCGAGTCGCCGCTGCCCCTCCTCATCAGGATCGGCCTCGCTCACACACAGTTTGAGACCATCCATCCATTTCTCGATGGAAACGGCCGCGTCGGACGGCTACTCATAACGTTCCTGCTCTGCGAGCAGGGAGTTCTGCACAAGCCTGTTCTGTACCTGTCTTACTACTTCAAGCGCCACAGAAGGGAATACTATGAACACCTGCAGCGTGTGAGAGACGAGGGAAACTGGGAAGGCTGGCTCGAATTCTTTCTTGTTGGAGTTTCGGAAGTGAGCGCGCAAGCTACCGAAACCGCGCGCCGAATTCTCGCGTTGCGTGAACAGCACCGCGCCGCAATCACAGAGCATCTCGGACGCGCAGCGGGAAACGGTCATAGGGTCCTCGAGAGCCTATACCGGCGGCCAATCGTCACCGTCAATTCGGTTCAGGCGCTCACAGGCATCACTTTTCCCGCCGCGAACCAGTTGGTGAGCCGGCTGACCAAGCTCGAGATCCTCAAGGAAATAACAGCGCGAAAACGAAATCGAATCTTCCGGTACGAGGCATATGTCGACCTTTTCGCGGAGTAGGGTGAGCGCCGCTCAGAGCCAGGATCAGGTTTGCATTGGCCCGTGCTCGGATTGGTGCCCGCCGAGGATGTCTGTGCGTACGAGATGTTTGTTACCATTCGGCGGAAGGGGCGACGTTTGGCGGTGCCGCTGATTCAACTTAGACCCGGACCTGCCACTGATCCTCGGAGAGCGGGGCGCTCGCGGATTGGCATTATTGGGTGCGGATGGGATATGAATTCTGAGGACGACCCACCCCGACCACGGTCGGCGTCTCGCCCTGTGACCGAAGCGCGATGACGGATGACACGTGCTGGTTCCTCGCGCCTGCTTTCTAATTACCGAGACCATGACGCGCCGGGCGGAGATGAGCGGAACGAGCATGGCGGCGCCGCACGTGTCGGGCCTCATAGCTGCGTTTCTTTCAAAGCGAAAAGAGTTCCTCGGCCGCCCCGACGACGTGAAGGAGATCCTTCTCAAGAATTGCACGGATTTGCGGCGGCAACGACAGATGCAGGGCGCGGGGATGCCCAACCTCGTGAAGATGCTGGTCAATGTGTGAAGCTGGCGCTGGCCAGCGCTGCTGGTGCGGTATCCATTTGCCTCCGAACTAACCCGCAGAAACACTGCGGAATAAAGGAAGTCAATTAGGCCTCGGAGGCCGCCTTCTTGCACTTCGAGGCCTGGAACGAACCCCACCCAGCCGCAACCAGGCCCACATGACCGATATCGCAATCGCCTCGACCGCCCTCAGGAACGAGGCGGCCGGCGAACACCTCGCCACCCAGATCAGCGAAAAATTCAACGGGGAATCCCCCGACGCGCTGCTGGTCTTTGCGTCGCCTGGCAACGCTTATGAGGCCCTCCTAACAGCTCTTGCCGACGGGTGCCACCCCAAGGCCATGATCGGCTGCTCATCCGCCGGCGAATTCACCACCGAGACCTCCGGCACAGGGCTTACTTCGGCGATCGCCGTCCGCGCGCCCGACATGAAGTTCAGCGCGTCACTCGCCCGCCGCATTTCAAACGATCGCGCCGACGCCGCAGCACAGCTTGTCAATGGATTCAGCGGGCTCGCCTCGGCGGAATTCCGGTTTCGCACCGCGATCATTCTCGTCGACGCGCTCGCCGGCCATACCGAAGACCTCATCGAAGAGCTCACTGTCGCCACGGGCGGGATGTACCAGTTCGTCGGCGGAGGAGCCGGAGACAACGCCGACTTCAAGTCAACTCATGTCTTCATGGGTTCCGACGCCCACAGCAACGCAGCGGTGGCGCTCGAGATTCTCTCCAACAAGCCGATCGGCATCGGCGCGCGTCACGGATGGTCGCCGGCCGGTGATCCACTCCGCGTCACCGAGGCGGATCAGTCGTGCGTCGTCAGCCTGAACGTCTCACCCGCGGCCGAGGCTTTCGAAGCGCATGCGGCAACCACTCATCAGTCGTTCGATCGCACAGATCCGATGCCGTTCTTTCTGCATAACATCGTCGGGATGAAATCAGACGACGGACACAAGCTCCGCGTTCCACTCGGCGTTTCAACCGAGGGCGGAGTGACATTTGCCGCCGAGGTGCCCGCGGGCGCAACGGCGCAGATCATGTCCACTCAGGTGGCATCGGCCAGCGCTGCCGCCGCGGAAGCGGTGCGTGACGCAGTGAAGCAGGTCGAAGACAGCGGCAACAAACCCAGCGGTGCGATTTTCTTCGACTGCGTGGCAACCCGGCTGCGCCTTGGCGATGATTTCGGCGATGAGCTCGACACGGTTGCACGAGAGCTCGAGGCGCCGTTCGCAGGATTCAACTCGTACGGTCAGATTGTGCGCGCAGACGGTCAGTTCAGCGGATTCCACAACTGCACGGCCGTGGTCTGCGTGTTTCCGGATTAGAAGAAAGTGGTGTGAGTGGCATTTATGAGATCACCGCCGTGAGACCGTCGCTGCTGCAAAGCGCCGCGCGGCTGGGCGATGCCGTAACGCGCACTGAAGCGGCGGCTGAGCTCGCCGCCGAGCTCGGCGCGGAAAGTCTCCTGATCTTCATCCGCGACCCGGAGATTGGAGTCCTTCTCTCGGCGCCCGGATTCCCGCAGCAGTTTCCGGAAGGAAAGAATTGGCTTGCCTTCCTGGAAGCGTGCGTGGAGCGCGGGCAGCACCGGGACACCCTTCCATTCCGCGCGCTTGATGACCGCTGCCCTGTAATCGGATACGCCGAGGGGCGGGACATCGTTCTCGTACTCGTGGGTACGAAACAGCCCACCAGCGACGTGGACTGGCTCCGCTCACTTCTTCCGCTGCTCGCGGCCGTATTTCGTGGCGAGCAGACCGCGACCGTTGCGACGGCACAGGCAAGCCTCGCCCGACAATCCGCAGCCAGAGCCGCCGCGCTGGCAACAACACTCGGTCACACGCGCGGTGATCTCGAGGAGGCGCTGGCGGCAGCGCGCAAAGCTCAATCCGAGCTTCAACAGCTTTACCGCCAGCTTCAGGAGCAGTCAGCCGAGCTGGAGCTGACGAACGATCGGCTGACCCATCAGGCAGAACAGCTCGAGACACAGGCGATGGAAATGGAGGCACAGGCCGAAGAGCTGAGCGCCACGAACACCGCGCTTGAAGAAGCGCGCTCGCTCGCCGAGTCAGCGAACCGCGCCAAGTCCGAGTTCCTCGCGACGATGAGCCACGAGCTGAGAACCCCGCTCAACGCCATCGGTGGTCACGTGCAGCTGCTGGCGATGGGAATACACGGCCCCGTAACCAGCGACCAGATGGAAGCGCTGAACCGTGTTGAAAGGAACCAGCGTCATCTGCTCGGACTGATCAATGAGGTTTTGAATCTCTCGCGCATCGAAGCCGGCCGCGTGGATTACGACATCACCGATGTGGCGCTCAGTGAAGTGCTTGCAGATCTGGCTCCCATGATCGAGCCGCAGCTGGAAGCGAAATCACTCGGCTATGAGGTGAAGGATGCTACGCATCTGCCGGCAGTTCGCGGCGACCGGGAAAAGCTCCAGCAGATTCTACTGAACCTGCTCTCGAACTCGGTGAAGTTCACGGGCGCTGGCGGGCGAATCATCGTAGACGCGATGGTGAGCGACGACGGGAAAGGCCGCGTTTTCATCCGGGTCGCCGATACGGGGCAGGGCATTCCGGACGACAAGCTTCAGTTCATCTTCGATCCCTTCACTCAGGTTGACGGGACTCACAGCCGCGTGGGGCAGGGCACGGGTCTCGGGCTCGCGATCAGCCGGGATCTCGCGCGCGGAATGGGCGGCGACCTTCGTGCGAGGAGCGAGCTGGGCGTGGGATCGGTGTTCACGCTCGAGCTTCCGGGGGCCCAGAGCTGACCCGAGTCCTCGTCACCGGGGCCACCGGGTATATCGGCGGCCGCCTCATGCCGCGACTCGTGGCCGCAGGTCATAACGTCGTTTGCCTCGCGCGGGAGCCGCGCCGACTCGCCGGCCGCGACTGGGGTGACGTCGAGGTGTTTCAGGGGGACGTCCTCGAACGCGCCAGCCTCGACGCCGCCTTCGCTGGAGTCGATGTCGCCTATTACCTCGTCCACTCCATGGCTGAGGGCGAGCGCGGCTTCGAGGAACGCGATCGTATCGCGGCGCAGAACTTCGGCGACGCGGCCCGGAATGCCGGCGTTCAACGCATCATCTACCTCGGCGGACTCGGCGTCGACAACAGCGATCTCTCGTCGCATCTCGCGTCGCGCCAGCAGGTGGGAGACGTGCTTCGCGAATCGGAAGTTCCGGTTACGGAATTTCGCGCGGCGGTAGTCGTCGGCTCGGGCAGCATTTCGTTCGAGATGATCCGATACCTCACCGAGCGACTGCCGGTGATGATCACTCCGCGATGGGTTACCACCCGGTGCCAGCCGATATCCATCGAGAATGTCCTGAATTATCTGACCGAATGCCTCGGCATTCCCGAGTCGGTTGGACGAACGTTCGAGATAGGCGGGCCCGACATACTCACGTACGGCGACATGATGCGCGAGTACGCGGCAGCGCGGAAGCTCCGGCGGCTGCTCATCCCCGTCCCTGTGCTGACGCCGCGACTGTCGTCGTACTGGGTGGATCTCATCACTCCCATCCCGGCCTCGTATTCCCATCCGTTGATCGAAGGACTGAGAAGCGAGGCAATCGTGAACGATTTATCGGCGCGCGACGTTTTCAGGATCGATCTCATTCCGTATGCGGAGGCGGTGCGCAGGGCGCTCGAGCGTACCGGCTCTGGTGAAATCGAGACTTCCTGGGCCGGCGCTCAGCAACGGCTGAAGGCCGGAGTGACGACGAGCACCGGCGAAGGCATGATAGTAGAGGAGCGCCGCGTGAAATCGGTTGCTCCACCTCAGGCAGTATTTACTGCATTCTCCGGCCTGGGCGGAAAAAGGGGTTGGCTCTACGCCGACTGGCTGTGGAAGATCAGGGGGTTGATGGATCGCCTCGTAGGTGGAGTGGGGATGCGGCGCGGCCGTCGCAACCCCGACATGCTTCGCGCGGGTGACGCGCTCGATTTCTGGCGGGTTGAAGCCGTCGAGCCGGGACGTGCCGTGCGCCTTCGCGCAGAGATGAGGGTGCCGGGATCGGCAATGCTCGAGTTCGAAGCAGTTCCGCAGGAAAAAGGCGGGACGCTGCTGGTTCAGACCGCTTCGTTCGATCCGCGCGGGCTCGCTGGTCTCGCATACTGGTACGTGCTGTATCCCATTCATCAGCGGATGTTCTCAGGGATGGCGCACGCGATCGTCAAACGCGCAGAATCGCTGGCTTGAAAGCGGGGTGACGCGCGGCCCGGCTTTTGAGTGATAGCCGAGCTCTACTATATAAAGGAGCACAGCACAGATGCCCGACAAGAAGATCATCGCCGTCGCTGGCGCCACCGGACAACAGGGCGGCGGTCTCGTCCGCGCAATACTGAGCGACAGGAGCGGCGAGTTCACCGCCCGCGCAATCACCCGCGATCCGGCCTCCGAGAAAGCGCGAGCTCTCGCTGAGCTCGGCGCCGAGGTCGTTCAAGCGAACCTTCACTACGAGGAAAGCGTCCTGAATGCGTTCGAGGGCGCTTATGGCGCCTACTGTGTCACTTTTTTCTGGGAGCACATGTCCCCGGAAAAGGAGTTTGTCGAAGCGCGGAATCTCGCGAGCGCCGCGGGCAAGGCGGGCCTGAAGCATGTCGTGTGGTCGACGCTGGAGGATACACGAGAGTCGATTCCTCTCGACGACGATCGCATGCCGACCCTGAGCGGCACCTACAAGGTTCCCCACTTCGACGTGAAGGCAGAGGGCGACGCATTGTTTCGCGAGTCGGGAGTCCCGACGACGTACCTGCTGGCTTCGTTCTACTGGGAGAATCTCCTCGCGCCAGGAAGCGGCCCCCAGCCCGACGAGGAAGGCAACCTCGTACTCTCGCTCCCAATGGGTGACAAGAAGCTCGCCGGTATCGCAGCCGAAGACATCGGCAAGTGCGCCCTCGGAATGTTCAAGCGAGGCCCCGAGCTCGCCGGAAAGACAATCGGCCTTGCCGGCGAACAGCTCACAGGCGAGGAAATGGCGCAGAAGTACTCGAAACTTCTGGGGCGTCCGGTGCGCTACAACGCGGTGCCGTTTGACGTTTTCCGCGGACTTGGCTTTCCCGCCGCACAGGAGCTCGGCAACATGTTCCAGTTCTACACTGAGTTTGCCGAGGATGTGGGAAGGACGCGCGATGTCGCCGTTTCACGCGAGCTGAATCCGGAGCTTCAGGACTTCGAAGAGTGGCTCTCGCGTAGCAGGGCAAAGATTTCCGCCTAAGCCGCGGCCTGCCGGAGATCGGTTCGGCGTAAACAGGCTATTCCACGCTGCCGTAATCAGGATTGGGGAGTGAAGTTCGCCGTAGTGATCGTACAGCCCCAGCTCATTCGATCGCCACTCGAAGCCACAAAGGCACAGATTGCTTTCGCGCCGGCATTTCCCGGAGTGCCAATCGTTCTGATGGCTCAGGATTCCACTGGCGCCCCGTTCTTTCATGGACGAAAGGATCTGGTCGCGCTGGTCCATGACATCCAGCTCGACGCGATCCAGCGGCAGGAGTACAGCTACGGCAGGTAAGGCGACGAGGCGATTCGCTTACGCCTGCGTGATTCTGCGCTCACGACAGTCTTTCCTCACGGTGAAATTGCTGGATCCAATCGCGCCGTTCACCGCAAGGGAGGTCATCATGCCCCAGACTGAAATCGCCTCACAATCCATTGACCCCATCGTCGAGCAGCTCGATCGCTTTCGGCAGCGCGCGACGTACGGCGCGGTGGCCGCTGTGCTGAACCGTTCGCCGCGCAACCTCATGTCGGGGAGAACGAGAAGTCAGCAGGACTCGTGGATCGTGAGCAACAAGGACGGTCTGCCGACGGGTTACGAGCCCGAGCAGATTCACCCCGAGATCGAGTCCCGCGAGGTGATTCTCCGCTCCGGTGAGGAGCTCGAGCGTTGGCTCAGCAATCCCAGCTAGCCACCACGGTGGGGTTAGGTTTCCGGTGTGACCGACTTCCATCGCGTATGGTCGCCTGAGCGCCCACACACTCTCGTAGTCGCCTGCTCCGATGGCCGGCTGCAGGAAGAGATCGACGATTTTCTCCATCAGCAGCTTGGCTTGTCAGGCTTCGACCGATTCTATGTACCGGGCGGCGGCGGCGCCCTCGCGTCGGCCGGGCGAGACTTCCTCCGCGCGAGCCAGCTGCGACGCGAGTGCGCCTATCTGGTGGAGCTGCACGAAATCTCTCGAGTGATCCTGCTGTTTCATGGCCCTTCAGCGGGCGGGCCGGCGCACGCGGCGTGTGCCGACTACAAAAGGAAGATGCCCGGGGCATCGCCGGCCCTGCTCAACGAGCAGCAGGAACGCGACGCGGTCGAGCTCAAACAACACCGCGCGGAGTGGGCCGGAAAAGCAGAGGTGGAGGCGTATCGGTGTGAGATCGACGAGTCGCACCATATCGCCTTCGTGGAATTAGCGGATTAGACAGATCGAACGGATCGAACGGATTAGGCACGAACGGATCAGACAGGTCGCGGTCAACGGGCAACAGCCATCGCGCAACCCGAGCTCATGAAGGCGAATCGCCAGCGCGAAGCCAAGCCAAAGGAATTAATGCGGATAGCGTCGCTGTAGCGTACGCGAGCCCGTACTCTTACCGGGAGCCCCTGCGATCTGTTCGCGCGGCACCAACTGCGGATAGCAGCACGGCGGGCATTGCGGCGATTCTACGCATGTTCTCAGGCATGTACGGCGCCGCTCAAGAATACGAACTCCAGTCGCTGGGCCGCCAAATAGCTCGCGACGATGAGGTCAGCGCGGCGCCTGACGACCAGCGACAGCGGCCACGAATGAAGAACGCGGTCAGAAGAAGCGGTGTCGCAAAAGTTACCGTGCTTCGTTCGACGCGGAGCGCACCGATCGTTGGCGAACACCTTGGCAGCTTCGCGGGGTTTTTAGGAAGAGCGTATAGGGAATACGACTATTACACAGGTATCTACGATGGGCTTGAGTTCATTGCACGAAATTTTCTGTGTGATTCGACGACGAATGATACCTGTGCGCGCGAACAGCATGAAATCCTAACAAAGAACGACATTCTAAAAACCGGGCCGCTGGGACGAGAAGTTCTCAAGTGGCATTGGCAACTCGAGTACGATCCAAATCCGCACAGGGCCGCCGCGCCCGATTCGCTAAGCGAGGATGCTCAGATTGCGGACCGACTTCGTCTGCTTACGACGATTCACAATGCGATGTTCCCGTTACGAAGCCGGCAGTTCGAGATACCGTGCGGCAAGCGATTGCTTGAAGAGCAACTTTGCAAGACCGGGTTGGACAAGGTCGTCGACGCGATACGAAATGACCCGAAGAGCATTCTTGCCGCTCGCCGGCTAAGCGATTGGTGCAAGGCGCACCAGAAAGAAAGTGCAGCCGGCGAGTGCACGGTGGATCCACAATTCATGGCGTTTCTTGAACATCCGGTTAAGGAGTTAAACCGCGCTGCAGTCAGAGTTCTATCCAATCTGTGGGACGCGGAAAACATGGCAAAGGAGCAAACCGGTGCGTCGGACTATTCTGCCTGGGTTGAATTTGCGTCCGCGTATTATCGGTCGACGGACTACAGTTACCGCCGAGGCCTGGAATTCAATCCCTCGTCGGCGATGCGCGACAGCCGGACCAGCAGTGCCAAGGTTCTGACATGGGTGAATTATGCTCTTCCGAACGAATTACTCCTGTTTGGAGTGTATCCAGGGGATCCACGGAAACTTGAGCGAACGAGTGACGACAAGCGACGGGTAAACACCATTCTGCTTGCTTGGCAGCCGGTGGTTTGGTTCGCGGGCAAAGGGGGATCGATTCGGACACGCGTTGAGGTGTTTCGCGGCCGTTTCGCTGCACCATCTGACGAAGGAGTCTGGGCTGCCGCGCCTGGGGTAACATTAAGGACCTACGAAAAAATGCCTTGGTTATTTACATCCTTCGAAATCGGCGGACTGTATACTCGTCACATTTTTTCCGAAGTGACGCCAATAGGCGCCGGCAGGAGGATGCAATGGACGGCTACGCTTCGCGGCGTTAATGACCGCATCGTCATATCATATCGCTGGGCAAAGGGCCGTCCGTATACTCTCGCGTTTGGGGTTAGCGACGTGAATGGGCTCGCGTATTGGATACTTCGGTAGTGGGCGTGTTACCCTAAATAACAATGTTTGCTTTATGGATGCCGGCAGTCCTCGCCATTCTCAGTGCATCCGCAAGTGTACAAGACAGCTGTACAGGAACGCCGTTGGCAGAGAGTATCAGGCTTCAATTCGCCGATGGGACCGTTGAGCGCCAAATAGACTCTCGGGTTCGACGGAACAGAACTGGTATCTATCTCGACAGTGGAGGCCAATACCGATTCACGGCGCGAGGCAAATGGCAAGACGGGCAACGGATTCGTCCTACGACTGCCCGCGGCTTCGATTCGAATGTCGTGCCCTGGTACGGACGTCTGTTCATGTTTTTGGGAGAGCCAATCCGACGATACCCCCGCGCCCGCTGGTTTGCACTCGTAGGTGAGCTATCGTCTCGTCCGCGGAAATTCTTCGTTATCGGCGACAGCCTAGTTTGGACAGCGCCGACAACGGGTGAGCTTGTCGCGTTCGCAAACGACGTCAATTCGCATTATGGCAACAATCGGGGATGTATCGCCTTGGCCGCTAAGCGTATCCGGTGAGCACCACTGACAACTAACGTCTGGCACAACGTCTTATGACTTCCGAATTCCACAGGCCGGCGTCAGAACGATTCGCACAGTACTCGACGTCGCTCAGAGACATCGGCCGTCGTCATACCACGTGGCTTGATGGCAGCGCCGCGCGGCACTATGCCTACAAGTGGCATGAACACCGAAATCGACTGACGAGAGGGGTCGCGCTATGAGCAATCGGGCGGAGCCGAACAGCGTGAAACGTGCCTTAGCCATTGCCGAACAGGTCGTGATGACCCAAGGGAGCATTTTTATTCGAGAGCTATTGCGTAACAAGAAGCGCGAGGGAAGCAAGGTAGCGATCGGCACCACAAAAGAAGAAATCTTGGACAATCTCGTCAAGGCGATAAGAGACAACGTAGTTACCGCAGCGGATCTCGACGATTGGGTGGAGGAGATTGAGGGCTGGGGACGACAGCATGTTTACATGCACCGCGTAGGGCAGAGGATCGTGGCGTCGCCGGCGCTAGAATCGCCCGCTCAACTCTTGTCAGCGCTGCGCGACTCGAAGATGGCTGCCACCTGGGGCAAGCGAACATCGCTGGATTTTCCAGACGAACTCGCAATCTCCCGGATCGACTTCGATGGTGATGTGCTCCAAGTTGGATGGCAGCAAAGATACGATCGATGGCAGCGTGAAAAGAGCCTCGATCCACCGCGCCAAACAATCGAGGGCGACGTGTACGAGTTCCGCGCGTACCGACAGGAACTCCTGCGCTCCGTGATGCGGTTTGTGCTATTCGTCAAGTCACGAAGGGCGGCGCTCTTCATCCAACTCCCTCTTGCCGATCCACGACACCAGGCTGCGCGAGATCTCGCAAAGGCGACCCTGGGCAAACTCATCTCTTGGGATGAGCTCAAGCCTCTCAGCATCTCGAAGGCGATCAAAGCAATTGATGAAATAGATTTGCGTGCTCCAACTTCGGGCAACGCCTTAGCCGGTCGAATGCAGGCGCAAAACACGAGGTTTGGAGCTGGGGGCGCAACCGT
Source organism: Gemmatimonadaceae bacterium (assembly GCA_035633115.1). NCBI lineage: Bacteria > Pseudomonadati > Gemmatimonadota > Gemmatimonadia > Gemmatimonadales > Gemmatimonadaceae > Gemmatimonadaceae bacterium. The sequence goes on from DASQFN010000102.1 coordinate 112,643, forward strand.
TGAGTTCGACGCTGACCCAGCAATCGTTGCGTGGAAGAACATTGCGGCGGTTCGACAGGTTAGAAACGCCCTGCAGTTGAATTCTTTTACAGGCCACAGCGGCAAGTTCATAGTGGAACTTCGCTCGGGCACAGGCCTCAATCGAAGCGTGATAGTCTCGCTCGACGGACGGCAAAAGCGGCTGTATTTGTGGTCGCAGATGTCGGCCACTGAAGTCTGGCTTGTGCTCGACGAGGTCGTGAAGCACGGATGAGCGAGTCGTTGCCATACTGGGCGCCGACGTTGGCGAAAGTTTTTTCAGACGACCTGATCAGAATGGTTCTTGCACTTCTAGCACAGGATGGACCTCTCCAGATCGATGCCGAGGATCTGACAGCCGAAACGACAGCCTCCACGGTTGAGGCCGAGGCGCTCCTCAAAGAGTTAGCCAAGATTCACGTATTAGTGGAGCGCACGACCCTCGTATGCGGTCAATGCAAAGAGCCAATTAATGAGGATACAAAAAGGATCGGCCGTTGCTCAACCTGCGAGACGTCCTTTGATGAGGTCTCTCCAGTCTTGAAGACTGTGTACTACCGATCTGGATCACGTTCCCGCGATGTACAATGGGTTGTCACGATCCACGGCATGAACACACGTGGTGGCTGGCAACAGGAGTTCGCGTGGCAGTTGGCGCAGGTCTACGGCTATTCCGTACCGGTCGCCGTTTACAAATATGGACGTATCGCCGTCAGCCCTCTCCTGCAGTTTCGACAATGGAAATACCGCGACCGGCTGATCGCCGAACTTCGGCGCCTCCAGCGGAAGCGTGCCGACCACATGCGAACTGGCCCACCGGACGTCATCGCTCACAGTTTCGGGACGTGGCTTCTTGCCCAAGCCCTTCTCAAAGATGAAAACCTTGTCGTCGGCAGAATCATCCTTACGGGCTCGATCGTCCGTCCCGACTTCAATTGGCGAGCCCTTATTGATGCAAGCCGCGTCGAAGCAGTACTCTGTCATAGTGGCGGGCGCGATAGATGGGTACGCGCGGCTCAATTTGGGATTCCTATGTCCGGCCCGTCCGGCCATCGAGGCTTTAACGATCGAACCTCGGTCGCACATGTGCACGAGCCGGAGTTCAGTCACAGCGATTTCTTCGACGAAAGAGATCTCAGCCGCAGTCTCAATGGAGTTTGGGCTTCGTTCCTTACTGTCCCTCAAGCAGAAATTGCGCTGCTGAACTCGCCGCCTGAGCAACGAGAATCGTGGCGACCGTCCCGCTTGCGAAACGCGACTCCATTCCTAAAAGTGGTTCTGCTCGGCATTGGCGGGATTCTCATCGGAGTCGTCATTGTCGCTTTGCTCTTGGGGGTTCGTGATTTGACCGGCTATTCGGTACATCTGATATCCCAGTGAACGGCGCTGGGAGACCAAGTGGTGCGCCAGTAAGTCTGACGCCCCAGTCACTGACTCGAATTCATCGATAGAAAAACGACAGTTCACTGATAGAAATTCAGCATATCGCGAAGCTTCGTCGTTAGAGACCTTTATGACAGCGAGGCGAGCCAGTCCACCGTGGGTGTCCTTTGCGTCGAGAACTGAATGACCACGGCGAGTCGCTGCAAAGCTCCAAGTCACCGTACAACGTCTACTGGTGAAATGTTCTTAAGCCGAAGCGATTTATCTCACCGGCATTCGGCGTTTCCGCTAGCGGAGGGTGCGATGAACGAGTCGAGCACTTCGTCGAAGATTGACAAGTCGGACGAGCGCAACGGATCACCGACTCAACATCTTGAGCTCCGACGTGACCGAGAGAAGGCGGCCCCTACGGCGCCGACTCCGGAGATTGGAACACCCACGGTCTCGGAACAGCCCGCCGTTCCCGAGAAGTTGCGGCCACCCAACGCGATCTATCTGATCGAGCGCGAGGCCATCGAATTCCGCCGGCAATATTGGGAAGGCCGTTTCAAGTCCGAGAAGGCCCCACGCGACGCCGCGCTCGCGGCGCTCGATTCCAAAACTCTGCAGAGCGCGAGCGGCGACGCGGCACCGTCGCCAGAGTCGCGGGAAGCCGAATCCGTGAATCGCAGTCGCGACCGTGATGTCTCGACCCGTGAACGACTCGCCAAGTACGACCGTCCGCCAGCGAGTAGCCAGAAAGAGACTGCTCACCCTTGGATACGTCAGGTCGGTTCGTGGGCCGGGTCACTCTTCCGCGGCGAGCACTAGAACACAATGGAGCGCGATCCGACAAAAAAAGAGTCTGAATGTCCCACGCCGCCCACGCGTGTACCCGATGTGCACGACCTGGTCGGTCTCGCTCTCTCGGGAGGGGGGATCCGCTCCGCGTCATTCAACCTGGGCGTGCTGCAAGGGCTTGCCGACCGGAAGGTGCTTTGGATCTTCGACTACCTGTCGACGGTTTCAGGTGGTGGCTTCGTCGGTGCGTGGTGGAGCGCTTGGCTGTCTCGCGCCCAGCGCGAGCCCGGATCCATTTTTCCGGAAGCGGAGGAGCTTGAACCGGATCGACGCGAAGCCACCGCGCAGCTGTTGGAAGGGGTGGACCGCGAGACGGGCCTTTCTCGAACCGACACGACGCGGCGCGAGGCGGGCCGCCCCGAGGCATCCGTCATCGCAAAGCGTGGTGATCCGATTCATTTCCTCCGGATCTTCTCCAATTATCTCACCCCTAGAACAGGCGCGGCGAGCCCTGACACGTGGAGATTGATCAGCTGGTACACGCGGAGTCTGCTTTTCACGTGGGCCGCGCTCCTGCCGCTGTTCTGCGCGGCGGTACTGGTTGCGCAGGCGTTTTATCTCTCCAACCCACAAGCAGCGCGCGCCTTCGTTTGCCCGCTTTCCCCAGCCGCAGCAGAGGCCGCGCCGAAGCCCACCGCCTCGTCGGTCGGTCCGACGTCCGCTGAACCGCCTCACGCGTTCTGCCCGTCGGACGAGGCGTACATGCCCCATAGCGTTTCGCGGACCGCGCGCCTCGATTACCTAGCGAAGCCGTTTGTGCTTTTCCTCGCTGTGTGGCTCACGCTAGCGATGCTCTGGCTCGCGCACTCGTCGGCCCGGCCCCGCCTGGCGGTTGGCAGCATGGTACTCGTGTTGCTCCTGGGTTCGTTTGTCCTGCGGTTATTCCGTACGAGTTCGTCCAAAGAGTTTTCCTGGAGTGTCGCGCTCGTCGTCGGGGCCACGATAGCCTTCCATTTGGTTCAGTCGTGGCTCGCCTATCACAAAGCGCACAAGGCGGAAGGGGCCGAAGCCCGAGCGCCGGCCACGGCAGGGGATCATCGCGCGTGGCTCACGCGGCAGCAGGCACGCCTGCTCAAGGCCGGCACGTTCGTCTTTCTCTTCCTGTTGTTTGCCGGCTTTGCGCACGACATCCTCTGGTTCCTGTTCAGTGGCTCGGAGAGCGTCCTGATGACAGCCGTGAGGCGCGCGGCAGGATGGGGTGGACTGCTTTTGACGGTTGGCTCCGCTGCTTACGCTGTCATCAAGGCATCCCCCACCTCGATGCCTGGTAGTGCAAGGGAGCCGGGCAGGATCGGGCAGATTCTCGTTTCCATCGCGCCTCCTCTCGCGGTGATCGCATTGACGTTGGGATTCGGGATCGTATCGCACGAGCTCATCGTGAAGACAATGCGTCTTCCAAAGAACGTCCTCGTTTTGGCGAACGTTGTCGCATGGCTGGCACTACTCGAGGTTGTCTTCGCGTTGTTCGAGAGTTGGGACGATCCCGATTTAGCGCCAGACGAAAGCAAGGTCTCTAGGTGGTGGCGGCTCGTTCCCGAGCACATCAAGGGCGTCATTCTCCGGAAGCGGACCAAAGACACAGGAGATAAGACGCCTTGGTACTACTGGTTCTCGCCGCGCGGGTGGGCCCGTGTCGCAGCCGCTGCGGCAGTCGCCACAGTGTTTGGCCTTGCAACCAACCGCTCATGGAGCGATGTCTTGGCGGCGATGCGCGCGAGCCTCGTCACCCTTGGATCGATTGTTATTTCGATTGCCATTCTTGTTGCCGTAGTCGGTATCAGCTTGGCGCGGCGTAAGTCGAGAATTGCGTTGCGCAGCGCGCGGCCGGTGGTGCTGCTCGGAATCGCCTCAGCCGGTGCCGTCCTTTCGCTCTTGTCAAACGGCGGTATCGCCAACCGCGCACAGGACAATGCGATGCTCGCTGCGTTCCTTTGGATTGCGGTCCTGATTGGTGCGGTGGTTGGAATTGGGTGGCTAGCTGATCCGAACCTGCTTTCCATGCACGGATTCTACAAAGGGCGCTTGACTAGAGCCTACCTGGGAGCCTCGAACTCCGCACGCGACAATGAGAAAATCACCGAGGCCGCACCGGGAGATGACGTCAAGTTGAGCGATTTGTGGAATCACGCTCAGGGTGGGCCCTACCACTTGATCAACACGACGCTCAGTTTGGTCGGAGGATCCGACTTGGCGACGTCTCAACGCTCCGCCGAGAACTTCATCATGTCGAAGTACCATTGCGGCTCGGCGCGCGTGGGATATCGGTGCACTTCCAAGTATATGTCGGGCCATCTGACGCTCGGCGCCGCCGCCGCAGTATCAGGTGCGGCTGTAAGCCCGACCATGGGTTCCAAGTCGCCGAGCGCCGCACTCTCGCTCCTGCTTTCCCTGATGAGTGTGAGACTGGGCTATTGGGCGCCGACGCCATCGGGCCGCCGATGGAATGAGCCGCACGCGCGGCTCTGGCCTTTCTACCTCCTCCGCGAAACGCTCGCGAATACCGGCCAGATTGGAACGTACTGTTATTTGACGGATGGCGGACACTTCGACAACACAGGCGTCTATGCGTTGGTTGAGCGTGGCTGCCGGTACATCGTGTGTTGCGACTGCGGCGCTGATCCTGCATTGGGCTTTGACGACATTGGCGCTGCGATTCGGCGTTGCCGCATTGATTTCGGCACCGAGATCATGCTGGACATCGACAACTACGCGAAGCGGAAATCCCAGGATCGCTCGCGTCTACACTTCGTTAACGGTACGATCGTCTTCCAAGATGCCCACTTGAAACTGCTCGGCATCGAACCGACGGCAGAATCCAAGCGCGGGGTCATCCTGTGGATCAAGCCTGTTGTGCGGCCCGGTGACTCGGCAGACGTGCGTCAGTATAAACTTGAGTGCCCGGAGTTTCCACAGCAGTCGACTGCGGACCAATGGTATGACGAGAGCCAGTTCGAGAGCTACCGTCGCCTTGGCTACGACAGCGCGCGCGAGGCGTTCTCTCCTCCTCGTACAGGCGAGGTCATCCGTCCCGGGGATTTCGAGCACATCGGGGACCTTTTCAAGCCCCCCGTGAATGTCCAAGGCAAAACGCCGACATGAGCGGCGTCACGTCGGAGCAACGACGAGGATCGCACTCAAAGCCGTGTGAGCACTCGAAATAGAGCCGCTAAGTAGACTATCAACGCCACAGTTCGCAGCCACTCGGGTTGGCCCCACAACGCCCAGACAAGGAGCAAACCAGCGCCAGCCGCAATGAGAACGATAATGAGCCAGATTACCGGCGGTGCCAACCCACCGAGCACCACCCAACTCGATCGGGTCTTGCCGTACAAAGGAGACTCTGGCTTTTGAACCTCGCCGTGTACAACAAATCGAGCGATGGCATCCCAGTTTGCCTCTTGAACAGCGGTACTATGGTTGCCATGCACAAATCGAATCTGAGATAAGCCGACTTGTGAGCTTTCCCTAAAGCCATCGTGGCCGGCACTCCCGAGATCCTGCAGCCGTAATTGTTGAAATCCTTTTGGAAAAAAAGCGACTACCCAGTCGCTGGTTGCCACATAATTGAGCACGGCTTTGACGCGCTCTCTTTCAAGCATGTGTGACCAGTCGTACCTCGTGCTGACAACACTCCCCGCGAACACCACCCGCTGAAAATGGCAAGCCGGGTAGTCCTGTAACGCTCTTGCGAGCAGATATGTACCGTTGCTATGACCGACGAATGAAAAGGCCGCATTAGGATACAAGGCAAGATCTTCGGTGTACTCGTCCATCAGCCACTCGACTTTGGCACGACGGGTCGACGGAAGGAGAAAGGGAAGCATCGGAAAGTACCCGTAGCTCGAGGTCTCAGCCTCAAACACGCGTCCTGCTTTCCGACCTTCGACCTTGACGCGCCTTGCGATTCGTTGCGTCCAGTAGCCCTCGTCGCGAATTCCATGAATGACGAAGATTACGTCTGTTACTTTGTCATTGGGCGGGTAGGGTAACAGATCTTCTGGTGGAACAGACTCGCTCTTGAGCAAGTCGGGCTCTGCCAGAAGCGAATGCAAGAACACTTCAGCCCGGCGTTGGCCTGCCTCTGTGCTATCCATGTCGCGGATGTTGACGTGACCAGACATCGGCGCGTCCAGGTACACGAAGTCGCGGCCGGAAACCAGATCAATATTGTCCCTTGGCGACACAAGGTCGTCAACAGTTCCTAACAGCTGAACTGTTACAGCTCCTCCAACTCCCTTGGCGTCAGCGTGACGTGCCATCGACAAGCACTCGATACGAAGTTGCGTGACAAAAGGCGCACCCCGTCGGAAGGCGAATATCAGCGGCCGGCGGCGGGTGAACGGCTGGAGGAGGTTCCACCCCACCGTTGCGACCCAGAATGTGAACGCATGAGCCCGGGAAAGGTTGTGCGAAATGCTCCATCCTCGGCTCATCGCGGCCAAAAGAATTAGACGAGAAACAGACTTCGCCCATGACTTTGGAGCGCGAGACCGAGCCTTTGCACCCCACGGCGCGTCTGCGTTCTCGCCACACGCGTGAACGTAAACCGATCGTGCCAGGACAGCACCGACACTGTGCCCGATCAGGATAATGTGGCGATATGGTTCGCCCTTGGCGATGCGCTCAGCCCATCGAAGATCGATCTGATCGAGCAACTGCTCGGTTATGACGCTCGGATCTTCGAACGACAACAGCTCTATCGGGAGCAATGGAGCGAGCAGGTCCGCATCTGGCATCTTCGACGCGACCGCAGCGCGCACGTATCGAAGCGAGTCCGGCGTAGCTGTGTAGGCATGAAGCATTAGCACCAAGTCGAGTGATTGACCGCGTGCCTCGAACTCCGGGACGACTCGTTTCGGCATGACCCTGCTCCGTATACGGTTAGCGAGCGTGAATTCAAGAAACGCCTGCAGCATGGGTATTTCTATTGCCTGTCCGATACTTTGTACGAGTAACCCAGGTTTAGCCGAACCTTGTGATCCACGTCACCGAGGAACTCGGCCTTGTTCGCCCACTTCAGAGTAAGAATTCCGTCCGACTGGTCGTTGATTTTCTGCGTGAGAGTGACAGTTCCTACCCAGCGCTTCTCTCGCACCGTCTCATCATCGGAGTACCGGTAACGGATCTCCGCATCAATTCGTGCTGTTTGATCGGGAACGGGAAGGAAACTGCCGAAGCCAGCAGCCGGCTCCATTACCAAGTTACGGGGCTTCGAAACGGGTGCTGAGTCGGGGGGGAATGCGAATTTGTAAGCGTCAATTCTCAAAACGTCGACGACGAACCAGATGCGGGTACCGCGGTCGAGGGACGTGAGGACTCCCGGCTGGCTCAAATAATCGTTATAGCACTGAGGATGTAACGTCGGCGATCTACCCGGATCCTGTTGAGCGCAATAAGCACGCGCTTTGTTCAAGTTTACCGGGCTGTACTCGTACTTGAGGCTCGCCTTGAGCCCATTCGGCCCGACGGTTCGACTACGTCTTCGGGTGAAGCCAGTGATGTTTAGCTGCGGCTGATTGTTGAGCAAATCCTCAAGTCGATCGAGACCGAATAGCTTGCTGAGTTTGGCGGCGTTCTGCTCGAAAAGAATGTCTAGTTGTGCCAAGCTGATGATCTTTGTCTCGAATGTCTGTTGGTCTGCTTGACTGAAGCAGTTTAAGGGAATATTGGTTGCCGCATGGGTTTGCGTATCGCACTGAGGGGTAGTTCTTACTGGCTGCCGCGGCAGTGTTAGGATTAGCGAGTTCGCGGATTGGGCGGTAGCAATATCGAGCGGCGTGAAAAGTTCAGTTGTGAGAGCGTTGATCTCGCCTTGATGCGTTCGGAATGAGCGACCGAAGCGCAAGGATTCCCAATTCAACGCTCCGCTGAACTGCACGTCGTCAAAATCTCCCAAGCTCTTCTTAAGGCTGTCGCGGACAGTGGCCCTCGATTTCTCGGGAACGTTCGCGATCAGTGGCTCGTAAACCACAGCTTCATTTGCGATTGATTCCAACTGAAGGGCAAATGGCAGCTTCCAGACGGGATCGTTTGGTTTAACGTTGAAGCGAAGGCCGAGTGCTTTCGTGTCCGCGGTCAGACCCGGGATCGCCAACGCGGTGGCCAGCCTCGGAAGAAAGTCTTTGATTGCAACGCCAGATCCGGCAACTGCGGCTGCTGTACCAGTAGGCTTGGCATCCACGCCCCGCTTGATTTCTTCACCTTCCCTCTGCGCAGCTGCAGCAACGCGACTGGCGTCACTTCCTGACTGCGCGCGCAGCTTTGAAAGACACTCATTGGCAGTCTTGGCGCGATCGCATAACGGTTGTTGACTGTGACCCACCGAAAAGGGACCGAGAGAGGCGACCAAGGGGGCCACGTATCGCGACAGTCGGACTCTCATGGTATTGCAGCGACATGTACCGGAGTCGTTAGCGGACGTTTTCCCGTGTACGTCTCGTCATACGAGTCCTGATGAACCCCCCCACCGGTCTTCAGGCACACACCTTCGATTCTTACCGATTTCGTGGCCTTTGTGAGAAACTCGAGTGCCAGAAAAAGAGTCACGGCCTCCTGATCTTTCATTTTTCGGGTCCACTTCGGAACGAGATCGTTATGTGTCAGTTCCTTCTGCACGTCTTTCTTGCCAGGTCGAGCGGCGATCAGACTGCCTCGGACCGTTACTCCGTCGTCGGGGGTGACTGAGATTGTCAGTTCATAGTCCTCCTTCACGCTATCCCAGTACAACAAGTAGTTCGGCACTGTGTCCTCCCTTGGTTGATCTGAATTGTCCGCCGACTCTTGACTCGCTGTCCCGCCGTGGCCACCCCGTTGTCAACGCTCGATCAGTCGGTCAGCTCAATCGCTTACCAGTCGTCAAAGTATGAAAAAGATTCGGGATCGTTATGACGCTTTGAGTGATACCTTGTGCGCCAGAATGGGAGGCCCCGAGTGGATGGAAAAGGCCGGCCCGTCCACCGAAACGGGCGGCTCGCCCGCGTTGCGCACGGAAGCTCCCGATCCCGCACACGACGATAATCACCAGAGCGAAGACGCCTGCGTCGGTCCATTCCATCAATCATGCTCCTAGTTCGTCCCGATAGAATGCGGACAGCGACAATCTTTATCGCACATCGATCGGCGCAATGCTGATTTCATATCATTTGAGTGTCGATTTTGCATCACGTGCTGCGTGCAGCGTGTACAGGACCGACACTTCGCTGATACAAATCAGTCAGTGCACCCCGCGCGAGACGCAATCGGAACCATCCGCGGATCCCGTCAGCACTTCTAGAGGCCAAGCATCAGATAAGGTCGAAGTACAAGTTTTACAGTCAGGACTTCATCAACAATCTGTTCACGCACCCATATACAAAGATTCAATTTCTGACCCACTCGTTCTTCCAGCCTTTCGCGTATCCGGCGGCTTCATCATCAGTGCCTTCTGCCAATGTATCGGGCGTGTCGTTGGGCAGAGCCTTTCGTCTCAACAAATAGGCTGGAAGGAAAGAATTGGCTGCGATCGCCGCGTCGAGCGCATTTGAAAACCTCATCGCGGCCCGTCCTTCGTCCGATCAGCCAGAGCGCCTTGTCATACATCCATTCGGTTGAATGGTCATCCGGGAACGACGCGAGAAGCTTCTCTATTGCGGCGTGACCTTCAGCTTCGCGTAGCATCAGGAACAGCAGATACCGACATCCCAGCCCGTCCGACGAATCGAGGCGAAGCAAATCCTCAAAATGCTCGCGCGCCTCGTCTGGACGGTCCAGCGTCCAAAGACATATCGCCAGCTCACGTCGGGCTCGCATGTAAGGCCCCGTCTCCAGAATGCCCCAGAACTTTCCGGCATTCTCCTCGAACATCTTGTCGCCGACTGCGCGCCGGCCCGCGCGCACCCCTTCCTCGTAGTAGGCGCGCGCTTCGGCCGCGCTCATCGCTTTTTCATCGCCGAGCAAAGTGAACGCATCCGCGCAATCGGCTGAGATCTCGAGAGCCTCCTCCGCCATCTCGATGCGTTCCTCAGGATCGTCCGCTTCCCATGCGTCGAACATGAGATCCTGCGCTTCCTCGAGTGGCGTAGTCGGTGCGGCCGCCTCCTCCGCTCTGCCTTCATCGAGAAGGCGATCGATATATGCGTCCGCTTCGCCCGGTCCGAAATTCTTTCCCTTCAACGCCTCTTCAGTCCGACCATCATCCGTTCGGCTACTATAGCGCTTACGGTGATTTCATCATCGTCCGCGGAAGAGGTCTCCTCGCTTCGCGCTCGATTCGGTCGCTTGAACCGCATTCTGTGAATATGGAGCCATTTGCCAGCGCTCGCATTAGTGCAGGGCAGCCAAGTTCACGCGCCCAGGATTTCATTCAGACCTTCGACCACGCGGCTGAGTTCTTTGTCTGAGGCGCGCGCGATACGCTTGCCGATCCGTTCCGTTGCAAGCGTCCGAATCTGACTGATCTTGATCCACGACTGCTTCTGCAAACCGGACGCACGACTTTCAAGCGTGAGGGGGAAGCCGGCACGCGGCTCCTGGCTGGTAAGTGCGACGGCGATCACGGTGCCCGAGCGGACATTGAAGACGTCGTGGCTCAAGATGAGGACCGGGCGCTGGCCGGCTTGCTCCTGTCCGCGAGCGGGGACGAGTTGCGCCCAGCGGATTTCACTCTCAGTATGCGGGCCATGCATCCAGCTCGGCGCGCAGCCCTTCTTCCGCAAGTGCCTTCTCTTCCTTCGCTTCAAGCTTGGCGCACTCGTTTGCGAGTCGAGTTCGGCTCAATCGCTCGAGCTTCTCCCAGAGCGCGGCTTCTATCGCCTGGCTCCGGTTAGGGAACCGGTTTTGGGCGATCAGCTCGTCAGCTCGTCGAGGATCCGTGAATCGACGGTGACGGCGACTTTGGTCTTCGGCATATAGGCCTCTTGGTATGACATATTATCATACCCTAGCCGAGGGGAAATTCAACTCGGTTGCGATCATAGATCGCGACAAGCGACCTCGAAATTCGAAAGCCTGCCTTTCGTTTTTCAGGGTGCCTCCATCGGCTCATTTTCCAAACCGCGCCTTCTTTGGGGAGCTGCGCACCGCGCACGAGCCATTACCGCAATTCACTGATTTGCGCAGCGTGCTTCGCATGCCAGCTCTGAAGCTCGCGGATTACTTCGCCAAGAGTAGGGATCAGCCTCTCGTTGGTGAGATCAATCACCTCGATCTCAGTGCCGTTGCCAAATGACGCATAGACGTGCTTGTGAGCGTGCGGTCGATGCTCATGGGCGGACTCGTACCGGAAGACATTGTGCCTGCCGCGAATCCATGCGTGATATCGGAATCTTCGTGTCTGTACAAGCGCAGTCAGCCCGCGCCCTCGAGTATAGCAATCTTTCTCGACTTCGAGCGTGAGGCCGTCCAGACACACGATCGTGCCCTGCAACAGAATTACCGACGGCAGAAACGTGAAGTTGCACTGGTCCTCGATGACGAATCCCTCGCTCAGAAGGGCCGTCATCCACGACTCGCGGCGAGGTAGTTAGCGAGCCGGTTTGGGCCGTGCTTCCCTGGCAAGGTCGCTCCGCAGTTCTGCCAGGAACATCCACTCGCTCACCTCAGCGGTATCGCGAAGCTTTCCTGAGGCGAGCGCATCGCGCAACGTCGACGTTGGAAGCTCGTACCGCTGCTCGAACACGCGGAGGCGCGCATCGAGCACTGCGAGATAGTTGGCCAGCGCCTCAGGCGACGAATCGAAGGCAGCACTGAGTACGTGCATTCGCTCGTCTTCAGTCATCTGGCGCAGGGCAGCGGAGGGTATCGTGACGGGCATCTGTGCCAGAATCTTTGGCAGCGCAACCGGCCGAGTCAAGAGAGACACTCCATCATGTTCTGGTCTTCATGGATGTCAGAGCTTATCCCGAGAATGCGAGCGCCGTGTGACCATCTTATTGCCCGTGTCAGCGTTTTCACACACAAACCATCGTCGAGGAAGCTGCTCTCGCTTCGATGATTTAAGCAAGGTGCTGGGGGCAATTCATTCCGCCAGGCCCGAAGCGATTCTTGTTGCGACGGTCTTGATTGGGCTGTGCGATAAGGTCCTGAATATTCCCGATCAGGTTCACAAGTTTTATCGGGACCGAGAGGTTGAATTCGAGTCTCATGTGGTGCCGAGACTTTCAAGCGGTGACCAAACTCTCTGGAATGAATTCAACTGGGCAATCAGCTCCAATCGTCCAAACGATCCGGCCAAGACCCTGGAGCTGATGCGTACGCTCACAACCCGCAAACCCGGACATACCCATGTCGCGGGGTATGACTACGTTTTGGCTGTCCCGGTGTACATCGACAACGTGAACCCACCTTCCGTTGCCCGGGAAAACACTTTGGGAATTGACGTGGACGGAGAGTACCAGGGGTTGCTCGACCAGATATGTGCCGCCTACACAGCGCGCTGGCACATGTGAAACGGAAGAGTAGCGATATCCGTCACCCCTAGCGGCCCGAGAACGCGACAGCTGGTTGAGCCCGCGCTGAAAGCAGTTTCTGATTAGACGGATTCAGGATAATACCGCGCCGATGGCTCTAGCACGTGCTTAACAAAGCACGCGCCGTGATACAAAAACGGCATATGAGTGATACGAAACCGGCATTGCGGCGTCCTCGCGTGCTTGCAATTTATGCGTGGATCACACTCCGCATGCGCGCGGCCCGATCCATTCTGCGGAATACTTCTAATGCGCAACGCTGCCTCGCTACCGAGCCAAGAATCCCATGCCATGCCTCAAGGGGCTGGGCGTTCACATGTAACCACCGACGAGGCTCAACGACATTTTTCCCACCAGCCGCCCCGAGGCGATCCGAAGGCAATTGTAACTCCCGTACGTCGGAGGCTGGTTGATAGAGCGGTTGCGAGGCTTCTGCGAATTTCGGAAGAAGAGGCTTCGTTCGCCCGTAGAGGGTTTCGGACTGCGAACGAGGATGCTCGGAAGCACTTGGAGTATATCGGCCGTTGCTTCCTTCGCGGCTACAACGAGGGACTAGCCGGACACCAGGCTTTAGCGTTGTCCCACGCAGTAACTCTTGTCGAACCAGCGTATCGCGGATTCGCATTCGAGGGAGTCGCGATGGCGTTGACAATGCTCGGCTATATCACGCCGTGGCGTCGCTCGCGGTTAGAGCAACTATTGCGAGAGTGCGGCGACGAGCATGCGTACATGGCACATATCGGCGCGGGCTGGGCCGTGGCCCGATTAAGGCGGCCTCTTGTGCCGATTCTTGCGCGGCGCGACGTCTTACTCGGCTGGCTTGTCGCCGACGGAATGGGCTTTCACGAAGGATACTTCAAATGGCCACGGTTTGTGGTCAAGGGCGAGCGACTCGCTGGGTTAGGTGGCTACGCATTACGTGCATTCGATCAAGGCGTTGGCCGTAGCCTTTGGTTTGTCGGAGGTGCGGACCCGCAGCGAGTACGACATTTCGCCGACACGTTCGCTCTGTCACGTCGCGCCGATCTTTGGAGTGGAATCGGATTGGCCGCGACGTATGCCGGAGGAATCAGGCACGAAGGCCTCGAAGTGTTGGGCAAGTTGTCCGGAACACACGCCTCGGCGATGGCGCAGGGAGCCGTGTTTGGGGCGAAGGCTCGCAGCCGGGCAGGCAACAGCACGCCTCATACGGACGCTGCCTGCCAAATACTGTGCGGTATGAGCGCGCGCGTGGCCTCACAATTAGCAGACGATACGCTGGCAAGGATTCCGGAGCCATACACTGCTTCTAGCTACGAGAACTGGCGCCTAGCGATTCAGGCCACATGCAATTCCCAGACTGTAGGGTGAAATGCTAAAACTGCCTCACTCGCATCTCACAGTTGCATTCGTTGCTGTGGGCATTGCGTACGCTGCCGCCCGAGAGCCGGAAGTGCCCGCATCTGAGCGATTGGCTTTGAGCTCGGCCTTCCGTTTCACCAAGTTCGAAATGCTGGGTTTAGATGGTGCCGCAGACAACAAACGAAGAGTAGTCAACCCCTCGCTACGCAAAATCCAAGATTGGATATCTGCCGTTGGTGCCGGAGCTGCGCTCACTGATCTCGATGGCGATGGATTGCCTAATGATGTGTGCTATGTCGATCCCCGATCCGATGCTGTGATCATAACAGGCGTTCCGGGGTCGGCTTCCTCGGAACGGTACCTCGCGTTCGGTCTGTCGCAGCAAGCTCCGCTCTTCAATTCAAAGACCATGGCCCCCATGGGTTGTCTACCCGGTGATGTGAACGAAGATGGTCTAATGGATTTGGTAGTGTATTACTGGGGAAGGACTCCGATCGCATACCTCCAGATCCCGGGATCCTCGCTATCTGGGAGATCCTTCTACGCGCAGCCGCTCGTGAACGGAGATCAGCGCTGGTTCACGAACGCCATGGTTTTCGCGGACGTAAATGGCGACGGGCATCCCGACCTTTTGGTGGGGAATTATTTCCGCGACGGTGCGGACATTCTCGACGCTGCTGCACCGCGCACACAGCAGTTGCAACACTCGATGTCCCGCGCTACAAACGCGGGCAAGAGCCGGTTGCTTCTGTGGAAATCAGCATCCACCGGCGCCGTGCCGCACGTAACCTACGATGACGCGTCGGGTGCACTTCCCGCCGCGGTGGCCCATGGATGGACCTTGGCCATCGGGGCATTCGATCTCGATGGTGACCTCCTGCCTGAACTGTACTTCGCCAACGATTTCGGGTCAGACCGGTTGCTGTGGAATCGATCGGCCAACGGTCGGGTGCGTTTCGAAACACTCGAGGGAAAGCGGACGCTGACGACCCCGGCCTCCAAAGTGCTAGGCCACGATTCGTTCAAGGGGATGGGCGTGGATTTCGGTGATATCGACGGTGATGGCATCGCAGATATCGTCGTCAGCAACATCACCGAAGAGTTTGCATTGCAAGAGAGCAACTTTGCCTTCCTGGGCACGGGTAGTTTCGATCAAATGCGGAGCGGCTCGGCGCCCTTTGTTGAGCGCAGCGAAAGGCTGGGTCTCGCGCGCAGCGGATGGGGATGGGACATAAAAATCGCGGACATGAACAATTCAGGGAAGCCAGTCATTTTGCAAGCCACCGGATTTGTTCGAGGCGAAGTCAATCGCTGGCCAGAGCTTCAGGAACTCGCAATGGGAAACGACCAGCTACTCAGCCGCCCAGATGCGTGGCCGAACTTCGACGCGGGTGCGGATCTCTCAGGTAATTCGCGTAATCGGTTTTTCGTCAGGTCGGTAAACGGAAAATATGTGGACATAGCGAGTGAAATCGGATTCGCTGAGAAGACGGTGAGCCGCGGAATAGCACTTGGCGATGTTGACGGGGACGGAGATTTGGACGCGGTCATCGCAAATCAGTGGGGACCCTCGTCCTTCTATCGGAACGATTGCCCCCGCTGCGGCGCGTGGCTCGGGTTGAACCTGGTGCTCCCGACCGACAGCAGGCCGGCCGGCGACACACGAATTATGGCTGGTCTAATAGCGCCAACGTATCCCACGCGCCCGGCCATCGGATCGGTTGTCACGATCAAGCCTGACGATAGAAGGCGAATCTCGGCGCAAGTTGATGGCGGCAATGGTCACTCCGGGAAGCGTAGCCCACAGCTTCTTTTCGGACTGGGGCGGACCCGTTCGACTCGGATAGTGGCTGAAGTACGCTGGCGCGACAGCAACGGAACCCTGAACGCCGACACGTTGAGGCTGACGCCTGGATGGCACACTATCGTTTTGCAGAGAGCGCGGAATGCGAGCCGCTGATATAACTCCGATGCCAGCCGGCGCCAGACCGGATCGCCTTGGAGCCCTTCGCCGTTTTGGTGTCGCTATTACCGTTCTCACGCTACTTGGCCACACCCTATTGGGATTCGAGCAGCCTTGGATTTACCCATTTGTGGCCGTCGCAATCACGGCCACGATGGATCTGATCCTTGCGACGTTGGACGCGAGAGCGAACGGACGCCAACCTTCCTATGTGGGTGGTGTCATTAAGCTGATTGACTTCCTCTTGCCGGCGCACATCACAGGACTGGCGATCGCGCTCCTACTGTACCCAGGCGAACGGCTCGGCCCCCTTGTCTTTGCATGCGTCGTTGCGATCTCTTCGAAATACCTGCTACGCGCGGGGTTGCCCGGTCACAAGAAGCACTTCTTGAATCCGTCCAATTTTGGAATCGCTACTACACTACTTCTTTTCCCCGCGGTTGGGATTGCACCGCCCTACCAATTTACGGAAAGGATCGACGGCGTTGCAGACTGGATATTGCCCCTCCTCATCGTCTTCACGGGAACTTTCCTCAATGCGCGTTTCACGCGACGGCTCCCATTGATTGCAGCGTGGCTCTTCGGGTTTGGTGCTCAGGCCGTCGTTCGCAGCAGCGTCTTTGAAACATCGCTTGCTGCATCGCTAGTTCCGATGACGGGCGTCGCGTTTGTGCTTTTTACTTTTTATATGGTCACCGATCCAGCCACGACTCCGATGCCAAATCTTCTCCAGATAGCATTCGGCGGCAGCGTCGCGGCAACCTACGGTTTTCTGATGACTGTTCACGTGGCGTTCGGGCTGTTTTTTTCACTTGCCATCGTCTGCTGTGTTCGCGGTGCATTCATAAGCCTGCGAGTTGCGCACATCCCGCATACTCGTGTGGACGTTTCCCTTGGCGATCAATCACGCATGAATGGGAATCCAGCTCATGCAGCTAACATTGAGCCGAGATTTGTTGCAGCCATATCCACCTCCGGTGAACTCACAACTCAGAGGGAGTCCGCCCAGCGCCAGGCCACGGCGGCCCAGTGAGCGGCATCGCGATCATAGGGATGGCATGTCGTTTCCCCGACGCTAACTCACCCACACAGCTATGGGAAAACGTTCTGGCGCAACGACGCTCGTTCAGGCGGATACCTCAAGCCCGGCTCGACATCACCGCGTATCACTCTTCGGATAGGGGTGCGTCCGACAAGACCTACGTTACCAAAGCGGCGGTAATCCGCGACTACACTTTCGATCGGGCGAAATATCGCATTCCTGGTACGACCTTTCGCGAAACCGACATGGCGCAGTGGCTTGCGCTGGACGTCGCCGCTGATGCGCTGGCACAAGCTGGGTTCCACGAAGGGGCAGGGAGCCCACGCGACAGCACGGGTGTTGTTGTGGGAAACACTCTTACCGGAGAGTTCTCACGCGCCAATCTGCTGAGGCTTCGCTGGCCCTTCGTTCGCCGGACAGCCTCAGCTGCATTCCGCAATCTCGAACTGCCGGACGACAAGCACAGCGCATTTCTTCAAGCATTCGAGGCCGAATATAAGGAACCGTTTCCGGCGGTTGGGGCAGACACGTTGGCTGGCGGTCTGTCAAATACCATCGCAGGTCGTATTTGTGGCCACTTCAACTTTCGGGGCGGTGGGTACACGGTGGATGGTGCCTGCGCTTCATCATTGTTAGCGGTTATTACCGCATGTAACGCACTCGAGTCGGGCGACCTGGATCTGGCTCTTGCTGGTGGAGTCGATATCAGTCTCGATCCGTTCGAGCTGGTCGGATTCGCGAAGGTCGGCGCACTAGCGAGTCGTGAAATGCGCGTCTACGACCGCGACGCCGATGGATTCCTGCCTGGGGAAGGGTGTGGTTTCGTTGTGCTCATGCGACAAGATGACGCCTTGGCTCAGCATCGCGAAACTTTCGCAGTGATTCGTGGCTGGGGTATGTCGTCGGATGGCAGCGGGGCAATCACCCGTCCTGAGGTCGAGGGTCAACTGCTCGCACTAAAGCGGGCGTATCGCCGCGCCGGAACCACGCCCTCGAACGTCGGTTACTTCGAAGGGCATGGAACCGGCACACCCGTTGGCGATGCAGTCGAGCTACAGGCACTCACTACCGCCCGAAGAGACGGGGGGAGCAGTTCGGTGCCGGCCGCCATTGGATCCATCAAGGCGAACATCGGCCACACGAAGGCGGCGGCCGGCCTCGCCGGGCTCATCAAATGCGCAATGGCCCTGGACGCTCAAATTATTCCACCCACGACTGGTTGCGTGAATCCAAGAGATGAACTCGTAGGAAAAGCACGGGAACTCGAGTGCGCGAACAGCGCTAGACTCTGGCCTGTCGGTGCGCCCCTTATCGCGGCAGTGAGCGCAATGGGATTTGGCGGAATTAACACGCATGTAGTCCTCGAAGCGCCGGTCGGCGCTCTGCGCCGCCCGACATTCAGGGAGGAAAATCGGTACATCGATTCCGTCCGGGACGCGGAGCTGCTGTTGGTCGCGGCTGCGCAAAACTCGGAGTTGAGTGAGAGAGCAACTCGACTCGCCTCCGCGATTGAAGGAATGTCAAGCGGAGAGATTGCTGACGTGTCAGCGCAGCTCTCGCAGAGCCGAGGCCTGTGGCGAGCCGCCGTTGTCGGATCGCAACCGGAGCAAATGGCCGAGAGTCTCCGGGAAGTTGCGCATCGTGCGGCCAACAGTGAACACATTGTTGACCCGATTAGGGGCATTTACCTCGGGCATCCTGGGCTCCCCAAGCCGCGTGTTGGATTTCTCTTCCCCGGGCAGGGATCAATAGCGCGGGATGTAGGCGCATTTGCACGCGTTTTCCCCGAAATCGCGGCTTGGCACACCAGCCTTGGATTTCCCGCGGATTTTGAGCAAGAGGATACATCCGTCGTTCAACCCGCCGTCGTTGCTGCCTCACTCGCGGGTCTGCAGATGCTTGACGCAATTGGACTCGATGGTGATGTGGCAATCGGCTACAGTGTCGGCGAATTGGCTGCTTTGACATGGGGATGCGCGCTCGACAGCATACAGGTCATGGCGATGGCGCGGGAGCGCGGTCGAATTCTGAAGGCGCATTCAGTTCCGAACGGCATTATGGCTACCCTCGGAGCTTCGGTGTCCGACATCGTCGACCTTGTAGATGGTGTGAATGTCGTAGTAGCAGGACATAACGGCCCACGGTCAACCACGATTTCCGGGTGTCGAGAAACAGTTGCTCTAGCGCTGCGAAATGCTCGCGAGCGCGGGATCGCGGGAGTCCGTCTTCCCGTGGCGGTTGCGTTCCACTCACCAATGGTGGACGGCGCAACGTGCCACCTCAAGTCATTTCTTGCACGGACATCATTCGAGCCGCTTCAGCGAACAGTCATCTCGACGGTCACAGGAAGGCCGCTTGGGAGGGATGAGGATCTTGCGCGGCTGTTGTGTCGACAGCTTACCAGTCCCGTCATGTTCGCAGAGGCTGTTCGCTGCGAAACCGGTGTTGATGTGTGGATAGAGATCGGCGCCGGGCGGGGGCTGGCAACCCTGGTGGCCGAGTGGTCCGAGATACCTACGATTGCGCTAGAGATCGGGTCGGCTCGGGTTGCTGGACTGCTGCACGCATTCGGCGCGGCATATGCGCTTGGCGTAAATGTGAGTGCTGGGCCGCTATTCGATCGTCGGTTTGTGCGCCCGATAAACCTCGATCGTATGCCGACATTTTTCGGCAATCCGTGTGAGAGTGCACCGCAGGACAGCTTGACGCGAGATGTGAGCGTTCAGAAAACCGCTCCGTCTGCTTCTGATCCGAATCGTCAGCTTTCGGAGGCAGAGACATGGAGTTGCCCGGTCGCGGCGCTGGATCCTTCGGAGACGACGGTCAGCGTCGTGAACCAAATCCTCTCAGACCGCTCTGAGCTTCCGGTGGCTTCGTTTTCCGACACGACTCATCTGCTAAACGACCTGCATCTCAACTCGATGAGTGTCACGTCGCTCGTCACGTCCTGCGCTCGAAGGCTGAGAAGGAAAGTTCCAGCTGTACCATCAGGATTTGTAGATTCCACGATCGCTGAGGTGGCCCGGTTCATAGACGCACTTCCAATTGAACGCGAAAACGCCTCAGACGAAGTCGCCGCCGGGATTGGGCCTTGGGTCCGCGCGTTTCAGTTAGACTGGGTTCCGGCCCAGACTCGAGCCGATCCCGGCGACCATCCACCGTCGAAGTGGCAAATAGTCGCGTTGCCCGGCGATCAACGAAGTGCCTTGCTCGCCCGCGAGCTTCCGCACAAGGGGTGTGGGGGCATCGTTGTCTGCGTTCCCCCCACTCGGGACGAGCGCGCATTGAATCTGCTGATTGAGGCGGCCCGAGAAGCTACTTCACATCGCGCTCCGTTTTCAACCATGCTCTTTCTTCAGAGTGGCGGGGGAGCGGCAGGCTTTGCACGGTCGCTCTATCTCGAGCTCGGCGGCGTGCCAATCAGTGTTATCAATCTTCCCGTTGACCATCCAGGACTTGCGGAGACTGTTGCTCGTGAAATGACCACCGCTGAAGGTTTTACTGAAGCGCATTACGGCGTGGACGGCGTTAGGCGCACGCCCGTCCTCGTCCACATGCCGCTGCGAAGTCGCAACGGCGCATTCCCGACGATGCATGACGAAATACTTCTAGTGACAGGCGGGGCAAAGGGCATCGGGATCGAATGCGCCCTCGCAGTTGCGCGACAGTCAGGGGCTCGCCTCGCGCTGTTCGGCAGGACGAGTAAGGAGGACGCTTCAGTCAGATCGGCACTTTCGCGTCTCCGTTCTCACGGAGTTTCGTGCGAATACGTTCAGACGGATGTGACGGATTTGGATGCAGTCACAGCATCGATAGGCCGGCTGCAGGTGAGCGGGGCTCGGATCACAGGTGTGCTTCACGCTGCAGGGATTAACTCCCCAAAAGCCATGCGCGATCTCACTCTCGATGACATGCGTTCAACAGTCGCGCCAAAGATCGCCGGGGCCAGAAATGTCTTCACAGCGTTGGTCGGTCAGCAGCTAAAATTCTTCTTCTGTTTCGGCTCGATAATCGCAAGCGTGGGGCTGGAAGGCGAAGCGCATTATGCTCTCGCGAACGACTGGCTCGAGAGTGTCATCGACGAGATCCGGATAGCACAGCCAAGTTGCCGCTCCACCGTGGTTGAGTGGTCGGTCTGGGCAGGCACCGGGATGGGCGAGCGGCTTGGGAGTGTGAATGCCCTCGCCCAACGCGGTATTGACCCGATAACAGTTGAGCGCGGCGGCGAAATGCTGCTACGGCTTTTGACCGCAGATCAACTCCCGCCGAGGGTGGTAGTAACTGGACGTTTCGGGAGTCCGGTAACGCTTGTGCAGGCAGTCAAGCAGCTTCCCCATCTGCGCTTCTTGGAGAAAGTGCAAGTGTTCTACCCGGGTGTTGAACTTGTGGTTGACGCCGATCTGTCTTCGGGGAGCGATCCGTATCTTGGCGACCATGTCCTTCACGGTGAGCAATTACTTCCTGGGGTCATTGGACTGGAAGCTATGGCACAGGCCGCCTCCGTGCTGTTGGACCTGAAAGAAGGTGCCATCACCGTCGAGCGGGCGAAGTTCACACATCCGATCAGTACTGACGACGAAGGACACATGCGTGTTCGCATCGCGGCGCTCTCACAGGACAGTGGGGACGTGGAGGTAGTGTTGCTGAGTAAGAGCACCGGCTACAACGTCGAGCACTTTCGAGCTTCCTTCTCAGCATTTCGGGGGGGCTTGGTGCGGTCGCCCGCTGAGCCCGGTACCGATCAAAATGCCGGGGGGGTCGTCGATCTACTGCCGGAGCGGGATCTCTACGGTCGACTCCTATTTCATGGACCTCGGTTCCAAAGGGTTAATCGTTACTTCAGTCTCAGTGCAACGCAATGCACGGCGGAAATTGATGCTACACGAAGAAACCTGTTTGGTGATTTCTTTTGCCAAGACCTCGTTCTCGGCGATCCGATCGTTCGGGATGCAGCAATACATGCGATTCAAGCGTGCGTTCCACACGCGCGACTGCTTCCAGTCGCAGTTGAGCGGATTGAAATCGATGTTAAGGAGTACGTCACTGAGCGAAGTGTCGTTCACGCTTGGGAACGCAGGCGCGACCGGAACACTTTTACGTACGATCTTGAGCTCATTTCCCCCGAGGGAACGGTCCGCGAGCGCTGGCTTGGACTGGTACTCCAAACGGTAGAGCAATTGCCCGTTCCTGCGGATTCCTGTCGAGCTCTCTTGGGTGCCTATCTCGACAGACGTGTTGGGGAATTGATTCCAGGCGCTGACACCTCGGTTACTGTGTCGACGCGGGGAAACGCGGTGCGTCAACAGGGTCTTGCGGACGGATCCACAGGTCCACTCGTGTATCGCCTCGATGGAAAGCCGGAATCGATCGACGGACGTTTTTTCAGTGCGTCGCACTCGGGCGCAATCAGTGTTACTGCGACTGCGTCGTTGCCGATTGGGTGCGATGTAGAACTGGTCAGATCGAGCGACGATGGTTCGCTTTCCGAGCTCCTCGGCGAGATGGGAGTCGCACTCGCGGTCAGTATTTCGAAATTGACCGGTGAAGACATGCAGCACAGCTGCCTTCGCGTATGGACCGCAAAAGAGGCGGTCTACAAGATTGGCCGGGCCGTGAACTCTGCGCTCCATCTGGTGAGCGTTGCCGATGACGGATGGATCACGATCAGTGCCGATGAAACGCGGATTGCAGTTGGAATCATCCCAGGAAGGGGAACACTCTCCTCTATGGTTATTGCGCTGGCGATCGAAAACTCGGAGCCGATCGTAGCTCCTTATAAAAATGCCCGGCATGCGGCGGCACCGACCTCATACCAATCGTCCAACAGCGGTGTAGGCGTTGCAAACGCATCCGGAAACGGCGATTGATGGCCGAGCTTCCGTTCTTCGAATACCGCCACATCGTTTGTTTCGAAGAGACCAACTTCGTGGGTAATGCTTATTTTGCCCACTATATCCGCTGGCAAGGGCACTGCCGCGAACTTTTTATTCGGGAACGCGCACCAACCCTCCTTGGCCAGCTCTCTAGCGGCCTTGCATTGGTTACTGTCCGCTGTGCGTGTGAGTATTTCAGCGAGCTTTTGCCCTTCGACGACGTGAGTATTCGGATGAGTCTCGGCGCCATCGATCGAAATCGGCTGTTGCTCCGATTTGAGTACGTGCGGCTGTCCGGTCCCAATCCCGGTCTTGTCGCGTCCGGCGAACAGGAAGTGGCGTGTATGCATCGTGAAAAGGGGGGGCTCGTCCCCACGCCGGTTCCAGCCCAACTCTTGAACGCACTCAAACCCTATCTCACAGCCGGTGCGGGCGGCCCCAATGCGATTCGGCCCGTCGAGACAAGGCCAGTTGGCGCCTGATCATTTTGCGGGCGAAAGGAGGAGAATGTATCTGGCTGACCTCGAATCTAACGTCGCGTATGGCTGACCAAGGCGCGTCTGCAACTCACTCCCCTGAATCACCGCTGAAAGGGCGGCGCACCGTGTCATCAGTCGCCGATGTATTTCATAATCATGCGCAGCGCGACTTTGGAGCAAGTGGGTTCCGTGAAGTCGAGTTGGAGATACGCACCGGTCGCCACACGCTGTACAAGTATGACGTAGGGCACGTATGGCAGCGGAGAATGGGCGAATCCCGGTCGCTCTTCTGCGTCACCGCTCCTCGTATTCTGGCGGGTACGAGTCTGTTGATGGTAGAGCGCCCCGGGAAGGAAGAGTTGACTATTGCGTTACGCCTACGCGGGTCGCCAGACGTCCTACGCGTCGATCCTTCGCGGTGTATGGATGCAGTTCTGGGCAGTGACTTCACGTACGAGGATCTTCGGTTTTGGCTGCCGGTGCAAACGCTTGGAGAGCCCTGCGTCAGCACTTGCGACATCGACGGGCGCGAGTCGTTGACGGTGGCCGGAGTTCGTCGCACGAACTTCGGGGTTTCGCAGCGCCTTCGTGTTTCGTTGGACGCTGAACACTGGAACGTAGTGGAAGCCGAATGGCGTACCCTGGTCACTGGTGACCTAGTGCGGGCCTATCGGGCCACATCGCATCTCCGGCGCAGCGGGATCGTTACTCCACAGCGCGTGACGGTCGACGGAGCTGCTCACGGTTATTGCAGTGAGATGAGTCTGATCCGCATCGCTGTCGGCATAGCGATAGATTCGACTGCGCTGACCGAAGATGCTTTCGGCTCGATAGATTACCTGGAGGCGATGGCGACTTGGCGCCGTACGGCGGAAGTCGTATGAGCGCGGCAGCGGTAGGTGGTGAAGGCTCCAAAGCACGGGTGCGTCGCCTGTGGCTCTCCTCTGTCGGTATCTCGGCTGCCAAGCTCCTGGAGCGACGCGGCGGTGTTTCGCTGAAGCTGGCGCAGGTACTGAGCACCAGAGCGGATGTTCTACCGCCAGAAGTGACCGAGCAACTGCGGCGCCTCCAAGACGCGGTGAGACCGATGCCGCTCAACGAAGTTGAGCGCATCCTCGCCGCCGCCTATCCCGGGTGCCTTTCCGCACTCTTCGAACATATTGATTTAGCGCCGATCGCTAGCGGGAGCGTGGCGCAGGTACACCGCGCCGTGTTGGCAGGCACCCATCGCCTGGTCGTCCTAAAGCTCCGAAGGCGCACCATACGTTCAGCGCTTGACCGCGACGTTCGCCTGGTTCGACGTGTCGGTCACTGTCTCTCTTCACTACCAGGCTTCGCAGACATTCCGTTTCGTGAAGCTCTTGACGCTGCGAGTGAAGCGCTCGCAAACCAGGCTGACTTTTCCCAGGAAGCTCGTCATCACAGGGAAGCCGGCGCGTATCTGGCGGGAAATCCACAAGTAACAGTCCCGAATCTCGTTCGGCCCTTGTGTCGCACCGATGTCCTGGTGATGGACTACGTCTCCCAAGCCACGCCACTGGGGAGTCATGCAAGCGACCGCGTAAACCGCGAGGCGACGGTCCTGACTGTCCGAGCATTGTACGGGCTATTGTTCGACCGCGGGTTGATCCACTGTGATCTCCATCCCGGCAACGTTCTGGTACGAGCCGACGGAACGGTGGCGTTGATCGACTTCGGGTACGTAGCCAAGCTGTCGCCCCAAGTCCGCCAGCAATTCGCGGAGTTCTTCCTGAGCCTGGTACTCGGCGATGGGCATGGCGCGGCGCGGATCGCGATTGACATGGCGTCCTCCCGATCACCGCGATTCAACGAATCGGCATTCAATGCTGAGGTCCGCGCACTCGTCGAGAACAACACGCGAAGAGTCGCATGCGAATTCACCATCGTGGGGTTCGTCACAGCCCTCTTTGCCATCCAGCGGCGCCATGGTCTTCGTGCATCACCCGCATTTACCGGAGCGATCCTCGGCTTGCTGGCTCTGGAAGGGACAGTACGCCGTGTGTGTCCTGGATTGGATTTCCAGCGCGAGGCGTTGCCGTTCGTAATTCGCGCTGCTAATGGCGGAAGCCTGCAGACTCAATGATTGTGCGCGATTGCGGTTGCACGGCGATGCGGTCGGACATCAGGATGTCGCGGGCTGCAAAAGGCCCCACGTGAGGATCCTTGCCGCGAATGGACCGTCGATGAGATAGCTCAGGTAGCGGCGGATGAGCCGCTTCCACTTCTGTCGGACGTTCGCCCTTTCGGACATGCCAGCCGGCCCGCCGTAGCCACGCGTGAATCGTCTCAGCGTGCTCCGCTGGCGTTAGCGTTGTCGAGACCGCCCCGTGCCAGGGGCGCAGCAAAAATCTGGCAATTTCGGAGAAGCGACAGAGCTGAAATATCGCTAATGATGCCATGGTACCTGGTCTGACCCGGCAAGCTCTAATCGGCTCCTTCGACCCTCGAGAGGCGACCATGGATGACGCACTGCGCAGTGAACGTATGCAGCAGGTGGTAACCGGTACGTTGGGCTATTTCCCTGTGGGATCGGCCATCGAGTTCGAAGGATCAACGATTACGATTCCGATCGTGGCTCAGCTTAAGAACGGGTGGATCAGCACTGAGGAAGTGGATTTCAAGGCTTTTATGCGGCTCGAACTGGACCGCCGCATCAAGAATCAGCTCAATCGCACGCAGTTCGAGTTCAATATCGTTGTATGGGAGCTATACGGGCGGAGTGAACTGCTTTCGGAAAAGTTTGAAACCGATGTTCACATCACATTCAGTCTGACACCGCCGCCGCAGAAGCAGCCGAGGAGTATCTGCTTCGCGAACCAGGAAGGGACTGACTTTCCCGGGACGATCATCTACAGCGCATGCTACGACGTGTTTGCCAACCAGGAAAGGATCATCGATGGCCAAATGGGCGTCGCCATTTGCACACCGATCGTGGGCATTCCTCCCCGAAACGTACTCGTCGCTTTCGAGAAGCCGTTCGAAGACAAAAAGCGCGGAATCGCGTTCGATCGGGGATGTTGCTGGGGTAT
The DNA here is from genome assembly GCA_035633115.1 of Gemmatimonadaceae bacterium. Lineage (NCBI taxonomy): Bacteria > Pseudomonadati > Gemmatimonadota > Gemmatimonadia > Gemmatimonadales > Gemmatimonadaceae > Gemmatimonadaceae bacterium. Next base: position 139,077 of record DASQFN010000102.1, read on the forward strand.
GCGGACGATCACCCCTGAGGACTTCCTTGAGGGGGCTAATTTTGCCCGAAGAATTCGGGGATGGGCGCGGCTAGACGATGCCTTTGGCAGTTTCTTCGGCCCAAGGCCAGACCAGAAACACCCGGAACCCAAAAAGGCAAGACGTCGTCGGCCGAGAACCTAACTGATCGCGAGCAGGGAACCATGGCGACAGGTGCAATGCGGTTTCACGAGCATTTCTTCGCCGCACTCGCCGCCGGCGATGTCGTGCTCGAAGCTCCCGTTGACAACACTGCAAGGGATGGCGGAACGGCGTGCGCCACCGTGCCGCTGCTCGGTGACGGATGGCGGCTGGTGCGCAAGGCAGCCGTATAACAAGGCGCTCCAGCCGACATCCCTTCCGCGGCTTCGGCCGTGTCAACGCAACGGCTGAGCCTGGGCGTTTGGCGGACACCAGCGATGTTCACGGGGTGGCTATCGAAGGCGGCGTCGGAGCGGTGGCTAGGCAATTTTAGGAGAGATCAATGCGACTAAGTTCTGCTGACCGCTCAGCGATTAAGCCGAGAGCCGAGCCGTACGCCAGAGCTATTCTGCTCCATTCAGACCTAGAGACTTTAGCCTTTCGATCTGATGAATACCCGGGCTTTCCTCAAGCTGTATTGAATCAGATAAGGGAAGGCATACCCGACTTCGTTAGAACACGCGCGATCTCAGCAAGCCGATTCAGGTTGCCTTCTGTCTCTCGACTCTTATCCGCGGTCGCAACCGAGAGTGACCCCGTCGAGCGCGATCGGTTCGTCTGGGAATCACTAGATCGAGCCCCGACGCTTAAGCCGAAGCAGTTTGAGAATGCCTTCCTTGCAGCGTCTTCAGTGAAGGAACGTATCTCAGCAATGCTCGCCATGCATCACGCGGCACACAAGAGCCCTGAACAGGTGATCGGCTTCTTCGAGGAGCTTAGCGAGGGGGACGATGTCGAAATCGCGGAATGGGCCAAGATGCTTCTGCTGGAGATCGTGGCGACGGCCACCAATGACCCGGCGCGGTTAGAAGAGCCAGTGTCTAGCCGGGACTTCGTGTACTTGGAGAACAGGCAGTTTGACCTAACCATGCCTCTCCTATTCTCCGGGTTTGCATATACCAAAATTGGTGGTGTCACGAAGAACACAGTGCTATCGCCGCTTTGGTTTGAACACGTCTTGGGCGAAGCCATGGTATGTCTGAAGATGGACACCTACAAAACCAATATTGTCCTTGAAAAGAGGGTATCAGATCTTCACCCTGATGGCACGCCACACTATGAATTGTTTCCGTTTGCTGGCAGTACAGAGAACAGGAGCGAACGTGTCTTCTTGCATCGCTACTGGGCGAATCTCGAACGTCCCTACTACAGCTCTGGAAGGACCGAATTGGTTGGACACGGCGATCATGTTGTAAACGGAGTCGAGATGTCTTTCGCGCGAGTTGCCGAAACCACCGCCCCGCGGCGGTATTGGCGCGACGGCAAGCCTCTAGCCGAGACGGTGCGAGGCCAGTTTTTCGGCTACGGCCACATCGAGCCCAAGACTCTGCTTGAGAATCGCTTCAGCATGGGTCCAGGCAACTTTCAATTGACCCCCAAGCTCCACCCGACATCAGGGAAAGAGTCGAACACTCGTTTCTATGGCACGTTCTACGGGAAGCTCGACGACTATGATCAAGACGGGAAGCTAGACATGAATACGCGACCCGTTCACTGCACCATCGACGGTACGCTTGACTATTTTGGAGATGGAACGCTGGCTAGAGATCCGATTAGGCCGAACGACTGGAAATAGGAATGTGAGCAACCGGGAAGAAGGTAACGCAGTTAACCGGGGATGATTGGTAACACTTCGTTGGGCGTGGGGAGTACGCAAGGGTCAGTCTCGTATGATCATCTCGGGTTTCGTCGGCTTTCGCCACAAGGATTGTCCCGAAATGGATCGACCAGATTCCGTCTTCGGTTTCTTCCAAGCCGATGTGATGTTGAGCGCATTGGCAATGAAGACCAGCGTGTGTTTGAGCCGGGACGTCCCAGCGCTCTGACCCGTCTGGGGAGGAAGGGCGCGGGTTCTCAAGGGGGGGCAACCGCTCGGGAAAGGGGGCGAGGCGAGACGGTGTAGCGCGAACTGGGCGTCTACAGCCGGCGCTTACGACGAGGTTTGCGACGAGGTCTTGGCATCCATTCATCATGCGCCCTCGTCTCACACCCGATAGCACCTGTACCTCCTCTCCATCATCGCACCTCCCGCGTGATTTCCTGCCAACTTCAGCCACTCGATCGGGAGACGACCCACAAAAAGTTGACTGGCTTTGTGTTGTCTTTTCGCCTCAATTAGTCTTGCGTCCGGATGCTTGAAAAGACCTAGCCTTTGATTCGGTAATGTAATTGTCTGCTCCATACCGTAAGCTAGTGAGATATGCCAGAGGCTTTCCGGATGGATCCTTCCGATCAAAAAGGGGCAACATAAAGAGCAGAGCGTGTCCGTTGGGGTCGTCTACGGGTGGAATTGATGTGACATGTTCATTCATTAGCAGTATCGGCTCTTTGTTAAAGACACTGATGCCAACCTGGGGTAAGTCAAAGACTACTCCCGTCGCAATCCTGCATTTTGCAGCCCCTTGTGGCGATGTTGCCGGGAAAATCTGTCCAGATGAAAGAATATCTGGATTGAGGCTAACGGCTATCGGCCCTATGTCTCTATTCTCTCCATTTAGTTTCAGATCGATGATGTTTACGAGGAGTTCAAAGGTCGTCCAATTCTTTGTCGTCGGATTGTCGCGAGCAACCCGGAAGTAGCCCGAGAAGTCAACGGTGAACTCCCCCTTACCGGGAATTGTGAAAATATCCGTCGAATGGAGAGCAAGATTGTCAATTCCTCCTGGCGGAACCGTATACGGCTTCGCTTTTGTCCCCGCATAATGATCTTTCAATCCGGTTAAATTAACTTGGGGTCCCCATTGTATCTGATGACCACTCCCCTTTTTGCGACGTGCTGGCATTTTAATTCCTCCGTCGGGATGTAGCGAATTGACTTTCGGTGAAAACTGAGCCACCTGCACACCTGGCGCTCACTTTCGGCGGTCAACTCAACCGCAGAGACGATGGTCCGCCGTTGCTCCATCGTCACCACTCCTTCCCCAAAACATCCTTCAGCGCATGGATGTTCAGTGCCTGACCTGCGGTCACTCTTCTTGAGACGCCGTTCTCGAGAGCTCGCAGGCGATCGCGTCGCTTGCCTGCATCGCTTCGTTTCCTCCGCCAGCAATAAAACGTCTCGCTCGAGATCCCGAACCGGCGTATCACCTCTCTCGTCTTCCCGCGGGCTTCGGCCTCATTCAGGATGCCAGTGTTCTGCCATCGGTGAGACGTGACTTGCGCATTGAGAGTCCTCCTCGCCGGCTCCCGGCGTCGGGGACTGTCAACCTACAAGTGGTCCTCTATATTGGGCGACCGTCAGCCCCCTCCGCTTCTCCTATTTTGCGAACCTGTCCGTCGGAGCTTCGAGCAAAAGGGGCAACGCGATCAGAATCGGCGGATCGAAGGTGTGAAGTGCCCGGGGGTAGAGATCGTACGAATTGGATGGACCGAGAGTCTGTTTCTCAACGCATCGGGACGCGACTAGGATACTCGCTTGTGGTGGGAGAAGAAAAGCCATGGTATCGGTTAAGTCTGGAAAGCCGACCGCAAGTAGGTATGCCGTCGTCGGGGCCGCGCCCCCGTCGAGTTCGAACCGGCCTCCGCTGAGGAGAAGAACCCCACTCAAGGGATGCCGCTTCGGAATCGGTGATTCGAACAGCCCCACGAAGGCACCGCCCACGAAATCAGCAGGGAGATGAAGCGAGCCGCGGAGTCGCGACACTAGTCTATTCATGGCGGGGCGCACAAAGTGGCCTTGTAAGTGCTCCTCAACACTCCGGCTGAAAAAGTCATCTCGCAACTTCCTGAACCCGCTTGGCGGTATTCCCACGAATTCCGAGAATAATCTCGTGAATGTCCCAAGCGATCGGTAACCTACCCCGAAGCAAATCGAAGATACTGAGGTGGATGTACCCAGGAGCAGCTTCTTCGCCAGCTCGATTCGGAGCGCGGCGAGAAACCTTTCAGGGCTGATGCCGGTCGTTTCCTTAAAGACTCTCGAAAAATGAAAGCGACTCATGATCGCCCTTTTCGCCATGCTCGCGAGATCCCAATCGGCGCATGGATCGAGCCGCAGCGCAGCGAGAACCCCCGCGATCGCGCTTTCGTGAGAGGTGATCGTCGCCCAACGGTGACGGGCCAAGGAGTTCGCGCGCCGCACGCGAGTCTTCGCTTCTGCATCCACCAACTCGATAGCGAAGCCCTCGAAAATTCCGCCGGTCTTTGGAACGCTGGGGTGCACAGTCAACTCGACGCTCCGATTTGTCCTAAGTCGTCAATTACCATCGGATGGTCCTTCGGCGGGACTCCTTCGTCGGAATCAGTGCCCCGTTTGGCATTATTATTCTGTCCCTGGAGTTAACACGATTCGCGTTTTGAGTACGACGTGTGGCCAATTTCAAGATGTGCGCTCAACCGAGGCCGGCAATGCTGTTTTTGTATCACTCAAGTGCCGCTTTTATATCACCCCGGGAAGGCTTGCTAAGAGAGCGTTGCCCTTTCCTCCCGCGGAAGCAGGGCAATGAGCAAGTGGGTCTTCGCGGGTGCCGCCCTGTATCCGCTGATGAGCGGCATCGACAATTCTCCCTAGAATCGGCTCGTCCAGCGACGCGGCCCCCTAACTGTCGTGCAGTGCGATCCAACTGCCTGAGGTAATCCGACAAAAACAATGACCTCGAAATTCGAAAGGTTACCTTTCATTTTTCATGGTGTCCGGCCACCGACTCGTTTGCAGACCGCACCTCCTTGAGCAGCCAGGGAGAGCTCTGCGTCGCAGCCCCGTTGTTGCGCTCATCGGTCCCAGACAGTGCGGTAAGACCACAACGGCTCGACTGATACTGTCCGCCGAGTCTTCCAACTACTTCGACCTCGACTAAGCGGCTCTTTGGAGCACTAGTACAAGAGCACCTTTCCGAAGGTCCGAAAGTTTACAGATACCGGCGTCTTATTCTTTTCGTAGGCGGACTCGTGATACCGGCTGTTTTGCTAGTGGTAGCTTGGCGATGGGTAAGCAAAAAACCGCGCACGGCGTGACTCTCCGCGCGGAGGTACAGTTTCCAAACTTTCCGGCTTCAGGGCCGCGAAATCCGTTGCGCCTACCACTGTTTTTCGTTGTCCAATCAGTTCTCTGACTCGCGCATCTGCCCGAGCGAGGCGTTGAGCGAGCTCGGCCTCACGAGCGGTCAGTGGATCGAGTGGTCTTTGCGCAGTTGCAGATTCCGAGGGGACAGACGATGCGATGAGAAGGGGGACCATAATCCCGAGGAATTGCGCAATCCGCCAGCGAGCGTGCTTTGTCGCCGACATAGCCACCTCCTTTGATTGCGATTGTCTTCACGAAGCTCTGAGCCGCGTTCCGACGTTGCCTCAACTTACCCAGTTTTACTCAGTTGGAAATGTCGGTTTTATATCACCCGACTGTTGTTTTTCTATCGTTTGCGCGCGGGGTCGGTTGCGGCGGTTGTGCCGAGCGACGATCTGCCTCCGTGCAGCGTCAACGAGAAGCTGTTGACGTTGTCTTAGCGCGGATGTGGGTCGTATCACGACTTTGGCTAGCGATACAAAACAGGCATAACAGTGATACAAAATCGGCATCGACAGCTCGCCATGTCGAGCATACCCTTCGCTGGCGATCGGCGATCTCTCCGTGGATCCGATCCTCCTGCTCTTGGAGGGTGAGTAAACCGAGAGGAATACCGTGCAACAGACAATTCACTTCGACCCCAACGGCGGCCCGCTTCCGTTAGAATGCTCGCCGGGTTTGCGTCCTCTGGGCACTTGCGGGTAAGCAGTGGCCGTCCTGCCCCGAGCCCTTAAGCGCCTTGTCCTTATAATCGGAACCCTACGACACCAATGATCTCTCCGTTGATGTCGTTAAATGGCGGGTGGTGATCAGCGCGATAATGCCTGTCGAGCAAAGCGCGCAGCGTTAGCGCGGTTACGACTCCACACCCGCACTCGGCGCAGCGGGCGCACGCGTTGCGTGGCTGCGAGGTGCGTGCGCGCCTGAGCGCCCGACCCACGGAGCGCCAGATCGCCAGCATCCGGATTTGCAAGAAAGAGGTCGCTGATCGATGGAATCTTCGCTACGCGCGCTGAAGGGAGTGAGCTATTCGAATTCGTCGAGATCTGGTACAATCGGCAGCGGCGGCACTCATCGCTTGGCTATCGCACGCCAGCGGAATTTGAGAGGGAACTTCTGAACGCCGGCTAAACGAGGTGTCTACTAACCGGGTCAACTTCAGTCCGCGTCTTACGACTTAAGCATGACGATCGAACGAAACCGTTTTCAATGCGAAAGAAGTCACCCGATTGTCGCCAGGTACGTGTAGGTCAAATCGAAGATGTGAAGCATGATATTACCACGGGCACTAGCTCTGCCGTCACTGACCGCAAAACGGGTAGCGCCTACACGAAACACGTAAACCTGAGTCGGAATGGTGCCATCGGTGTACATCGCTGCCATTGCTGTCACTGCGCGTGCACATTCCGCTTCGTCAGACACAAGTTGCACTGCAGGCGTCGTTGTAACCACCGGGAGTTTGAATGCTAGCCGCGCTTTGGCATTCCCCGCATCATTTGCCGTGACCGTTCTCTGTAAATACGACAGAGTGTTCGCGGACCACGAATCAGACGCTCGACACACATTCATCGGTGTGACGGCTCCAAAATGGAGGAGGCTGTGTACGAGCATCCACGTAGGAACCCACATAGTTTGCATCTCCTATTAGACTCTAGAGTCGAACACAGGTTCCAAGTACCCGTGGCGCAGAGTTGTAGTTTACCTTCCAGCCCGTCTTTGGAAAAAAGCGCCAGCTTGTATCTGGCGGAATCTTCATACTGTCCATTGGATACGGATAAATACGATACAGTGAATCGTTATCCGGGATTATTATCGGCATCCCTTGATCTGATGCCACCTTCCAATCGGCTCCACTTGGTCCTCCATATGGTCCGCCATAAGTGATGTACTGCCCTGGAAGTAGCCCAGGGCCTTGGCAAAGCGCCGGCAGACTGTCTGTCATGCTAAAGGGATGACTGTGGGACAGAATTTGCGGAACACCTGGGAAGGGAGTGAGCGGCAAGTCCCAGTTCGTACAAGGCGATGTTGCCGGATTTAAAGGGGACAATCGAAAGATTTTGGCTCCCAGCGAATCAAATATTACTCCAGAGCGCTCTCTTCGGCTGTTGGTGTTCGGAGAAGTCGCGTTACCGGAATCAAGTTCCATACGCATTAGCAGACGATTCACGGGGTCGTCCAACAAAGAGTCTCCGACAGGGCATGGCACCATCTTGATCGGGACCCGCTCTGTTTGTGCAACGCCGTTCACGACCGCATCGACGATCATGAAGCCTTCTTCCTGAATTGGAACGGTGCAGGTTTGCGCGATCATGTTGGTACAATACCAACCCAACTTCGTGGTGTCCGCGCCGTGATAGGTCGTATCGGCCCGTTCCCAGCGCCAGCCAGTTACGCGGCGCGGACGGCCGCCACCGCCGTGATTAGCTGCCATTAGGTTCGGAAGGGCCGAAACGGTGAACTTCACGGTTTGACCCCGTTGGATGAAGCGACCTTTATCCGGCGTCACAAGCAGTCGAGTCGGCAATGCGCTAATACGGACGCGTTGCGTCCCAGTCTGCGAATGGCAAGGCTCAGGATTACATGCTCCCACGGTTTCTATGATCGCCCCGCCCCGGATCGCCTTGCCGACGCCTTTCACGAGAATGGTATCGGTCCACGCGTGATGCTGGTCGCATAGCGGAGGCTTTTTGTACGTGCCTTGTGTCGGATACGAGATGGTAACATCAAGCCCACAGCCTCCGCCGGAAACGAAACTACCGTACGCCCAAACTGGACCGTTAGTGTTGTTCACTGGCCCGATATGTCCCGGATTGGCGGGATTTGTGTAAAGCATGATGCTGTCGATGACGCTGATCTCCGCATAGACGACATCGGCGAAGTAATGCATGGCCGCTGTGTCGCCTGGCGTCGCGTTAAGCAAAGTCTCAAAAGTGTCAACGACGACAGTTGGACGAAGCGAGAGCGGAACGTTTTTCAGATGCGTGCGGGGTGCTGTTACTTCTGACTCGTCTCTGCATGAAAAGGTAACCACAGCGACGACGCTAAGAAGGGCGATCCGGAACCCAAATGCCCTGGGAAGAGTTACTCTTTCGAGTCGCGCCATTCATCGATGCCGGTCAGTGGTGGACGCACGACTAGCGTCGTGCTCGAAGTGTGACGCGAACGTGGCGCATTGGCAAAGCAATTGAGCAACTTTGAGCTGATCAATCCTCGCGCGAAAAGAGTTGTCGCAGTGCTGCGGTTAGACCATGGTGATCCGCAGCAAGCTACCATCAATCGGATTTGGCACAATGGCGATTTTGACACTGGGTGTCGTTTTTGTAATGTCCCTATCGGATTGATTGCCGACATTACAATCGCGCGGCGTATATCGCTCTCCAGCGATCCTCGCGCGCACCCAATCAACTACAGTGGGCTCCTAGATGGAGGCGGAGTGGGCGTTTCGTACGGCACCTGCCTTGTGGATGCCAAGCTGTATTTCTCCAAGATTCCAGCGAACGCTTCTTTGGACGGTGGCAGCTTGCCAAATTCCACGGGTGAACACCAAAGTTCTTGCCTGGGGGCACGACCACACTCTGGGCATCGGTCTCGGCGAAATAGTCATTTGCCCCGGCCGAGTAACGGGAGAATACCCAGTAGACAAGGACGGAAATCTTCTAGGCTTGACGTATAAGGCCGGGCCCTCAGTTAGAGATGGACTGGCATTCTTCGAGCGAGACCAGCCCACACACCCCGACTACGTCGGACCAGTTTCTCATTTCATCATAGACTTTCTCAGATCAATATCATGCGGCCCGGGCAAATCTTTATTGATGCGTTCTCTTTTTCCAACACATCCTGAAAATCCGGCCGAGACACCGCTACGCCGTTCTCGAGGTTGCGAGCGCCGCGCCGGGACAGATGCAGAAGCCTGCGCGGCTCGTGGGTCCCGATGTCGTGATAATGCTCAACGTTCTTCGCACTCATACCACCGAGTTCGCCGATCTCGAGCAGCGCGCAAGGGAGAAAACGATTCTGCTCGAGGCTCTCAAGCCAGGCGGAATTGTCGTGTTGAACGACGACGACCCGCTCGTGGCGAGTATGCCCATGCCCGAAAGCGCGCGCGTGTACAGGATTGGCACGCGTGAGGGAGTGGATGGTCGCGTCGATCAGATTTCGTCGAGCTGGCCCGACCGGCTGAAGTTCGTCTTCCATCAGGGAGCCGAGAGTCGTGAGGTGCGAACACAACTCGTCGGTTCTCACTGGATCACAACGGCTGCGGCCACCCTGACGACGGCCACCGCACTTGGCATCGATCTCGACGTCGCCGTCAACGCGCTGGAAACGGCTCAGCCTTTCGCCGGACGGCTTCTCCCGGTTCAGGTGCCGAGTGGTGCGATCATTCTGCGGGACGATTACAACGCCGCGATCGACACCATCGATGCTTCGCTGCACGTGCTCGAGAAGGCAACCGCGCTCCGCCGCCTGGTTGTGATCACCGACATGTCCGACTTTGGCAAGAATCGCCGGCAGCGGTTCAAGTATCTGGCTGCGCGGAGCGCGAAAGTTGCCGACGGCGCGGTTTTCATCGGCGAGCTGGCGGAGTACGGGAAACGCCGTGCAATCGACGCAGGACTTCCGCCGGAGTCAGTTCACGCCTTTCCATCGATTCAACGCGCCGCGGAATTTCTGAAGAGCGAGCTCAGGGCCGGCGACGTGATGCTGCTCAAGGGCCGGACAACCGATCACGCCACGAGAATTTTCTTCGCTCAGCTCGGTACCGTCAAATGCTGGAAGGAATACTGCGGAAAGCGGATGCTGTGCGACATGTGTCCGGAGCTCGGACTCACACGCGAGGAGAGAGGCCGGTTCGCGCTGTGAATCTCACGATGGCCTTCGGGCCAATGCTCGATGTCCCGAGACTCGTGCAGGGATAAAAACCGTCCCTTGATCTCCGTACAAAACCGGCACAAGCCTGATATAAAACCGGCATTACGCACTGTCCTGCGCGGGCGTCATTTGAGCTTCATGGCCGACGCTCCGTATACTCTCGACCAGATCCTCGACCTGCTCGACCGTTTTCACCAGCGTGCGACCTACAGTGCAGTGGCCGAATTGATCAACAGGCCGGCGCAGTATCTTATGAGCGCCCGCCCCCGACCCGCGCCATTCGTGGATGGTGGATCATCAGACATGGCTACCGACCGGATACTCCAAGGACCACATCCACCGTGACATCATTTCACGTCAAAGAGTCCTCTCGTCAGCCAAAGATCTCGAGTCCTGGTTGCGAGAGCCGTTCTAACGCGCTCGGTCGGATCCGCACATACAGTCTCTGCGCGTGCATTTCGCTCGTCGGATGCGGTGACTCGAAACCATCGGACGGCAGCGGGGCTGGAGGCGGGACTCTCGTAATCTCAACGAACTCGGACCCGAGGATTCTTTTTCCACCACTCATCGCTTCCATACAGGCGAGACAGGCGGCGGAATCCATCTACGACTACCTCGTCGTCGTCGGCCCCGAGATGAACATTGTCGGCGATGCCGGGTTCCGGCCCCGTCTCGCCGAAAGCTGGAAATGGTCCTCCGATTCGCTCTCCATCGCCTTCAGAATCAATCCGAAAGCGCGATGGCATGATGGACGCGGCGTCAGCGCGAACGACGTCCGATACACCTGGCAGGTCTACACTAACCCGCAGCTTGCCTCACCCTCGGCGGACGGTCTGAGCGACATCGATTCCGTGACTGTCGCCGATTCGCTCACCGCCGCGTTCTGGTACCGCGCGAGGTCGCCGCATCAGTTTCTCGACGCGAGCCAGATGATGATCCTGCCGCGCCATGTCTTCGAGAAGATCCCGATGGATTCCCTGAGGGAAGCCGGTGTGCGCGTTGATCCCGTAGGAACCGGTCGCTTTCGCTTTCACAGATGGTCGAGGGAGTCGTCGCTCGAGATCACGGCCGATACAGCCAACTATCGCGGGCGACCGGGACTCGATCGCGTAATCTGGTCGGTTGCGCCGGATTTCCAGACAGCTGCCGCAAAGCTTTTCGGCGGCGAGGCAGATCTTTACGCCGGGATTCGACCCGATTACGTCGCCGAGCTCGTGAAACATCCGCGGCTCCGTCTCGTGACACTTCCCGGAATGTCCTACGTGTTCATGGGGTTCAATCTCCGCGATCCGAAGTCGCAGCGGCGCCCTCACCCTCTGTTCGCCTCACGCGAGCTGCGGCGAGCACTGACCATGGCCCTCGATCGCCCGTCACTCGTCTCGAACGTGTACGACACGCTCGCGCCGGTGGCACTCGGCCCTACGGTTCGCGCTTTCCCGACAACCGATACGACGCTCCGGCAAATCCCCTCCGACCCGCGACGCGCGGCGGTAATTCTTGATTCTCTCGGATGGGTAACGCGGCCAGGTGAGGAGATGAGAAGGCGCGAGGGGAAAGCGCTCGAGTTCGACGTTCTTGTCTCGGCCTCCGCCCAGCCCCGAATGAGAATGGCGGTCCTGATGCAGGAGCAGCTCAGACGGGTGGGTGTCCGCATGCGGATTGCATCGATGGAGGGGAACACCCTGCGGGCACGATTCGGCAGCCGTGACTTCGACGCGATCATGTGGGACTGGTCATACGGCGCGACGCCGAATCAAGTCAGGCAAACGTGGGGAGGAGATGCCGCCCGCAGCGAGCACGGCCACAACCGCGGTGGCTACCAGAGCTCCCGCTTCGATGTCTACGTCGACAGCGCCATCTTGGCGATGAACCCGGCGGACGCGAGGCGCTATTTCACCTCCGCATACCAGACGATCGTCGACGACGCACCGGCGATCTGGCTCTACGAGCCAAAGACGGTTATCGGTCTGGATCGTCGTATAAGAACCGGACGCATGCGGCTGGACGCTTGGTGGATCGATCTGGGCGACTGGCTGGTTCCGGAATCGGAGCAGATTCCGCGGGATCGAATCGCCCGAAGTCGGTGACTGCGGTCGGCCCGAAACCGCGAATTCGAGCCTAATGATGCAAAACAGGCATGCGTTGATACAATTTCGGCATTTCGCTTCCGGCGGCGCAGGGCATTATTCCGGAATGCGACCTACATCGTGAGTTATCTCAAATGATAAAGCATCAAGCATACTTCGATTTCCTGGCCGGCAGCGACGCGGGCGCACCCGAGTGGCAGCCCGTTCTGGCCGGTTTGGCGACTTTGCGTCTAATAGATGCGCGGATCGACGTCGATGAGTCACACCGCGAGCGCGACTGGGCTTCATTCGAGAGCGTGCGGCACGTAGTGAGCGCCGTCAACGTCGGTGACCCGGTTCGCGCGATACTTCTCAGGCTGATCGAGACCGTCAACCAGGACGATATTCCCCGCGAGGATGTTGGGCAGGCGCTCCTTTCATACGGCCGTGCGCTCAATTTTGCCGGCCGATGGGCACTCGCCTGCGACGCCTTCTCGAGCGCCGACAGAATAGCCGCCGCGCCCCTGATTCCGCGGCTTTCGGTTGATGCGAACATCGCTCACGGGGCCGCCGCGAGAAAAATGGGCGACTGGTCGGCTTCAGCGGACGCCTACGCACGAGCCGCGCATATCGCCACGACAATCGGCGACTCGGCTGGTGCGCTCCAGGTGGACGTTGGTGTCGCCAACAATCACATGGCGCGGGGCAACCTTCCCGCAGCCGAGTTGCTTCTGGACAACGTCATCGAGAAGGCACGTGCGAGCGGATTCGATGAGGTGCTTGGCCTCTCATTGCACTCTCGCGCCTCAGTCGCGCATTTGAAGGGCAGGTACGCCGATGCGGTTCGACTCGGACACGAGGCGCTTGAAGCGACAAGCAATCTGACCGCCCGCGACGGGATTCTCTCCGATATTGCCGCCGCATTTGCCGGCATGGGAATGCGCGACGCGGCGCGCGACGGATACCTCATCGTCGCGGTGGCGGCACAATCGCAGTGGGTCCGCTGGCAGGCGGCGCTCAATCTCATGGAGCTTGCGGCGATCGACGGCCGCGAAGCGGATTTCGACGCTTACGCGCGCGAGCTCGAAGCCGCACCGCTCGCACCGCGACTGCGCGCTTACTACTTCATCTATCTGAGCGCCGGCCAGCAGAAATTCGGCAGAAATGCCAAGGCGGAGGCGTCGCTGGCCGAGGGGCTGGAATTCGCGCACAAGAACCAGCTCCACCAGATAGCACACGAGGCCCAGGGCGCGATCGCCGAGCTCGAGTCACGTGCAGGTGGGCGTGCCGAGCCGGTCGTGCCGCCCGTGAACGCGGAAATGCCGTCGAATGTCAGCTACGTCGCGACCGCGCTAAGCAATCTGCTCAGAGAAGCTGCCGCGAGCTCCCCCTGAAGTTGACAGGGGGAGCCTGAGGAAGCAGCCTAGCCATCCTTGCAGGTATCGGAGCCACCGGTGATCGGGCAGGTGTGCCTAGGGCCGGTGAGGTCTGCGCATGCTGTGAGGGCGAGGGCGGCGATGAGGGCGGCGAGAGTAAGCAGGTTCTTGCGGTGCATGGACGACTCCTGGGATGAAATGGGAAAGGCTGGAGCGCCCAAACTAGGTCCATCAGCCGATAGGAATAGGCCGATTTTGTTACACGAAGTGCTGGTTTTGTATCAAAAATGCGGTTTTTCGACAGGTTTTACTCGCGCTAGCGGGGACCACACCCCAAGTTGGATGGGATGCCATTCCCCTTCCCGCCGTGAGCCTCGTTCTCTTTTTGCCCGACCGGCTCCTGGCTCATGTCAGACACGTCTTCATTAAGGAAAGGGATCTCTTGACTGCGCGGTCCTGGGAGGAGCTGGATACGATCATCCGCCAGAAGCCGGTCACGGCGTTGGTACTCGATCCGGCGGCCGACGGCGTGATGAACGTGGACGCGGTCGTAAAGCTCTTGAAACGCTACCCGTCCCTTCCGGTCGTGGCGTATGTCGTTCTCAACCCGGAGTCGTTCGGGGCTGTCGCACAGCTGTCGCGGCAGGGACTCGAGCACATCGTGCTGCAGCGGTTCGAGGATTCGCCAAAGCACTTCAGGGAGGTCGTAGAGCGCGCACAGGCGAATCCGCTCAAGCGGAAGGTGCTGGCCGCACTTCGCTCGCGACTGAGTGAGTTTCCGATCAAGCTCGTCTCGACGGTGAATGAGATGTTCGAGTCACCGCATCGGTTCTCGAGCGCGCAGGATGTTGCGTTGAGGGCCGAGATGTCGAACATCGGCCTGTACCGCTGTTTCACCGCCGCCGGGCTCGGCTCACCGAAGAGAATGCTGCGTGCGGCGAAGCTACTGCGTGCCGTCGGCTACCTGAGTGATCGCGGGTACACTGTGCGCGACGTCGCGAAGAAAGTCGGGTATCGGAATGCGCGACTTTTCGGCGAGCACACACTCGATGTGTTTGGTCTTACTCCGTCGCGGGTGCGGAGTCACCTGGCGCCCGAGGATGCCGCGGAAAAACTGCTCAAATGGCTCGCGGAAGTGCCGGAGGTTGCGCCGAAGTAGAGCGCCAACGGGACGTACTGTTGTTAAGTTGTGCGTCGACAACAGGAGCGCAACCATCCCGCGGAGTACCGTCCGTTGAGAATCATAACGTTAGTGACAGCGGCGCTGGTGCTTGCGAGTGGCACGACCTGCGCTGCCCCAGGTGCCCGATCCGCCCGATCTTCTTCCCCTCCTGACGTCGTCGGCAGCGACGCGCAAGGGGCGCTGAGGTTCGAGGCCATCGATTTCCGCCGGGGCAAATGGTTCAAGGGCAACACGCATACGCACACCCTCGAGAGCGACGGCGACTCGCCTCCGGAGCTTGTCTCCAGGTGGTACAAGACTCACGGATACAATTTCCTCGTCATATCCGACCACAACGTGTGGGTGGATCCCGGGAAGCTCGCTCACCTCGTGGATTCGTCATTCCTGCTCATTCCGGGGGAAGAGCTCACAACCGCATTCCAGCGCAAGCCGGTCCACGTCAACGGACTGAACATCGCCAAGGTGATCGCGCCGCGGACGGATACCACGCTCCTCGGCACGATTCAGAAAAACGTCGACGCGGTACGCGAAGCCACGGGGGTTCCGCACATCAACCATCCCAACTTCGGCTGGGCGCTGTCACAGGACGTTCTGGCGCGCGTCGAACGCGATAAGCTGATCGAGATTCACAACGGGCATCCGCTGGTGAATAACAATGGCGGTGGGGATTCTCCAGGAATGGAAGCTGTGTGGGATCACCTCCTCACCCATGGCAAGAGGATCTACGGGATCGCGGTCGACGACGCGCACCATTTCCAGGGGGAGTTCGCGGCCGACCGTTCGAACCCGGGACGCGGATGGGTCGTCGTGCGGGCGGACCGGCTCGACGCGCGCGCAATCATGGCGGAGATGGAAGCGGGTCGGTTTTACGCGAGCACCGGCGTGGAGCTGGATTCGCTCTCGGTCAGCGCGAGTCGGATGACGATCCACATAAGACAGCGCGGCGACTTGAAGTTTACGACAGAATTCGTCGGCAGAGGCGGTAAGGTGCTGAAGCGGACCGGCACGAACCCGGCAACGTACGACTTATCCGACGATCAATCCTACGTCAGGGCGCGAATAATCGACTCTGCCGGATTCATGGCGCTTGTGCAGCCTGTTTTTGTCGTCGATCGGTAATCCCGTATCGATCGGCTGGAGCGTCTCGAAGGTCAAAGCCACAGCCGCCGGGTATTACGGGACGTCATGTCGAAGAAGATCAGTATCGTGAAAGAGAGCCCGATCGGCGCCTGCTGTTTTGCGATCGCTCTGACGCTCACCGCAATTACCAGAGCCGAGGCCCAGGACTCCACATCCGCGAAGCCCACTTATGAGTCAGTCCGACTCGAGACTCTCGTCAGTGAAGCCGCGCGGATCAACGCGCTGATTCCCGAGCGCCTCCGCGCCTATCGCGCGAGAATCGAGACCGAGATGTCCATAGCTCTCATCGATTCCGCCGGGCGCGAGCGAACGGCGCAGCTCGAGCAGATCGCAAGCGACGTTCGATGGCGCGCCGCAGATCGCTACGATCAGCGCGTGATCGGATACAGATCGCAGGCAATCGGGCCGATGTTCTCGATGATGAGCATCTTCGGCGGCTGGACTACTCCGACGCTCTACGGCAATCGGCTGCAGCTGGGCGTCACTCCAACTGCCGAAGCCAACACGCGCACGAACACTACTGAGCTCACCGTGCATCCGCTCTCCACGTCCCGTCAGTCGTATTACAGGTTCGAGGGTGGCGACACCGTTGTGGTTCTCTACTCGCGCGGACGCCGGATTCCCGTCGTTCGAGTGCGCGTCACCCCGCGCAGCAGCGCGCGCGGAAATACAGTCCTCTTTTTCGGCGACATGCACCTCGACGCGGACAGGAGGCAGATCGTTCGTCTGCGAGGGCGCATGGTCGAAGTGCGGAACGGGAAGGTCACGATCAAAGCCGGCAGCCGCATTCCCGGCATGAGCGGCGCGTCCTTCGTCGAGCTCGAGAACGTCGAGGTGAACGGCGAGTACTGGCTCCCCGCGTATCAGCGCACAGAGCTTCAGGCGCGCATCGCACTCTTCGGAGAGTTCAGGGCAATCGTCCGTATCGTCTCGCGATTCCACGATTACAAGCCGAACGATTCATCCTGGGCGTCGCCCGCCGAACCCCCGCCGGGAAGCGGCCACTATCTCTCGTTCGCGCCTTCGGACAGCCTCTCGCGTTTCAACGACTGGCAGCGGCCCCTCGGCGCCGCCAGCACTGATGCCCAGTACGCAGACTTCGACGATCTCGCGCCCGGCTCGTGGCGAACTGCGGGATCGGCGACGCTTCGATTGCAGCCGAAAGCTTTGGGTGAGGTGTTCCGGTTCAACCGTATAGAAGGAGTTTTCACGGGCCTCGCGGCTGAACATCACTTCCGCGATGCCGCGCCCGGCCTCTCGATTCGCGGGTCGCTTGGCTGGGCATGGTCCGAGAAGACTGCGCGCGGAAGCGTCGGAATCCAGCGTTCGCTCGGCCGAACAACGTTCGGTGTAAGACTCGACCGCTCGCTCGTCCACACCAACGACTTTCAGCTTCCGCTCTCGGGCGGCGCAACGACGCCGGCACTACTCGGCAGCGTTGACGATTTCGATTATCTCGACCGGAAAAGCGCGACTGCGTTCATCACGCGAAGGCTCGGCGCGCAGCGACGGTCGCTCGTGCGACTCGAAGTTGGACCGGCCTCCGACAATGTCGTCTCGCAGAATGCTTCAAAGGGGCTTTACGTCCAGGGCGACGGTTTTCGACCGAACCGCGGAATCCTGCCGGGGAACTTCGTGAGATCAGTTGCCGCGCTCGAGATCAGCCCGCAGGTGAGTGGATTGTTCGTGGATCGCGGAGTCGGAGCGACCATACAATACGACAGAGCGGACGGAGACCTGAGTTGGCAGCGGCTCGAGCTGCGCACCGCGGCGCGGCGAGAGCTCGGACCGTTTCAGCTGTATGCCCGCGGCGACGCGGGCACGCTGATTGGCGATCCTGCTCCGCAAGTGATGTTCGAGATCGGCAGCAGCGAGGGACTCAGCGCGTACGATTACAAGGAATTCGCCGGAGACCGCGCGGGAATCGTTCGCACTGTAATTGGCTATACGTTTCCGTTTCTTCGCGCGCCCATGCGGCTGCCAAGTCAACTGATCGCGCCCGGCATCGCACCTGGTATTGCCGCGGGCATTCATGCGGCGTGGACTGAAGTCTCGAGTCCCGCTGCGGAAACGGCGCTCCTTCTTCTTGGATCACGGCTCGATACGGCAACGAGTCAGTTGATTCCGCTGTCACGTCCGACGGATGGAATTCGGGCATCGGCTGAAGTTCTGCTGACGTTCTTCAGCGGAGCGCTGGCGGCAGGAGTTGCGCGGCCGATCGATCATGCCGGGCCGTGGAAATTCACGGGACGGATTGGGCAGGGGTTCTGAAGAGAGCAAAAACTGAATAGGCAAGGCATCAGGCGTCTTGGCCGTTTGCTGTTTTGGGTTCGCGATCACCCGTACTCAGACTCAACCAGCGACCGATAAATCCGGAACTTTCCGTTCGGCTCTTCCGGGATGTCGTCGACGAACTCCAGATTCAGCTCCACGAGCGGGCCGAGAAGTTCTCCGATAACTCGCCGTAGCTCGGCAACATCCGCAAGCTCCGGTTGCCGCAGGGGAACTATCCGCATCGACACTCGATCGCGTCGCTCCTGAATCACCTGGTACTGGTGCATCCATTCCAGCGACGGCTTCCATACTGCGCTGCCGATCAAGTACGGGTGCAGCACTCTTCCGTCAGCGAGCGGGAAAAAGTCATTCATCCGTCCCTGAATCGCGGTGAGAGTAGTGAACGGCGCTCCACACTCACAGCGCACGGGTCCGCGCGTGACGATGTCACCGAGCTGATACCTGATCATCGGCATCGCCGCGAAGTGAAGGCTCGTACCAATCAACGAGCCAGACTCTCCGGGCTCGACGGCGGCTGACACGCCGTCTGCTTTCATCACCTCGACGATCACGTTGTCGTCGCAGATATGGTACGTTCCGCCGTTCGGGCATTCCCAGGCGATCATGCCCAGCTCGTATCCCGCATAGGTGTCGCGCAGGGGCGCAGCGAAGACCTTCTCTATTCGCGCGCGCATTGTCGGTGTCAGCTGCTCGGCGACGGAAACGACAAGGCGCGGGCGAACTCTCGTCTGGCCCTCACCAAGATGGCGCGCGAGGTGGTTGAGGACGCTCGCGTACCCGCCGATAACCTCCGGGTTGCTTTCCGCGACTTCCCGCGCGACTTCGTCGATCGGCGCGGTGCAGCTCACCCGCGTCCATGCCCGCAGGCCAACGAGACGTTGCACCCGCTTGCGCACTCTGCTGCCGATCGATCCGGATGACGGTCGCGGCCCGAATTTGGTGAGAAACGTCACGCGCACGCCGCGCCCCAATCCGAGTGCGCGCCTCACGCGCCACAGAAACAGCACCGGAACGAGCTGCTCCGCGCGCTGGCGCCAGACGGTGAGAGGCACTCCGGTCGACCCGTTCGTCTGTCGGGCAATGAGACGCGCTGCCGACATTCCGCTCGTCAGCATCTCCGAGCGGCCGAGCGACTGCAGCGTTGCCTTCGTTGTGATGGGAATCCGCTCGAGATCGGCGAGACTCCGTATGTCGCCCGGCTCGATGCCCGCTTCGTCGAAGAGACGCCTATAGTACGGCACGTTGTCGTAGGCATGCCGCACGAGCTGCCGCAGCCGCCGCTCCTGAAACGCGATGATGCTCTCGCGTGAAGTCCGAGGGTGCCACAGGAGCCGAGGGATATCCGCCAGGACTCGGAGCGGCGAGGTAATGCGCATACCTGCCGAAGATAGCACGGGTCTCGGGGGATAGGCTGATTGTACCCTCGCGCCCGGCCGTGCTGGACAGTATGCTCAGCGTGCGCCAACGTCTCGCAATCACATCTCGGGGGAATAACATGAACTCAAAAGCCGCACTTATCGCACTTTCGCTTGGTCTCGTCGTTATGACTGGCTGCAAGAGCAAAGAAGAGAAAGCTGCAGAAGAAGCCGCCAAGCAGATGGAGGTAGCAGCCAAGCAGATGCAGGAAGCGGCCAAGACGGGCACCGCAAACATGGGCGATGCGATGGCAGCGATGGGTGCCGCAATGAGCGGTGCCGCGAACGCCGGGAAAAAGGTGGAGACCGTCAACTACCAGGAGCTGAAGGCGCTACTCCCCGAATCGCTGCCCGGTATGAAGCGGACCAACGCGACCGGTGAAAAGTCCTCGGCGATGGGCATGCAGATATCGAACGCCGAAGGACGTTATAGCTCCGATGACGGCAGCTCGACGACGATAAAAATCACGGACATCGGCAGCATGACCGGACTTGCCGGAATGACCGCTTATGCGTGGGCGAACGTCGATGTCAATCGCGAGAGTGACACCGGCTACGAGAAGACGACGACCTATGGCGGGTACAAGGCTCACGAGAAGTACGACACGCAGAACAAGTCCGGAGAAATAAGTGTTCTGGTCGGCGACCGCTTCGTCGTCGAAGTCGACGGTCGTAACGTCGACATGGACGCCATCAAGTCCACCCTTGGAAAGGTCGACCTCGGGAAGCTCAACTCGATGAAAGGGCAGGGCGTCCAATAAATTCAACTGCGGACTGCGGATTAACTCCACTACGGACTGCGGTACTACACTGCGGACCACGGACTAACCACGTTCGCGCGAAGGCGACGTCGAGTGCTGAAAATCATCGGAAGAGCCTCCGCTTTCGCTTTCGTCTTCATGAGCTGCGCGCCATCGACGCCCGCGCAGGCGATTCGAAAGAGTCAGCTCGCAACAGTGGTCCAGATGGTCGGCACCACTCGGATCGAGATCGTCTACTACCGGCCTGTTGCACGCGGACGCGAGATCTACGGAAGGCTCGTGCCATGGGGCAGACTATGGTCACCGAGTTCCGATACGACTGCGATCTTCAGGACGACAACAGATCTGAACGTCGGCGGCGCGCGATTACCCGCGGGCCGCTACAGCGTCTGGGCAATTCCCGACCGCGATTCGTGGACGATGATCTTCAGCTCGGTCGTCCCCGTCTTTCACGTTCGATATCCGGAAGGACGCGACGTGCTTCGTGTGAAAGCGACTCCCGTTTCCGGCGATCACATGGAGACACTCGCGTTTTATTTTCCGATGGTCGACTCGGACTCTGCGGTGCTCAACCTGCACTGGGCCAGGACGATCGTCCCGCTTGCGATTCGAGCTCGGCCGGCCACAGCGCGCTAGCTCCCTCACGGCGCATCCGCTTGACCGGACTCGGATGCATCCGTCGTCATTCCTTCGCGGCGGAATTTCGCCGGGTTATTGTCGAACTCGACTTTGCACGCCGTAGAGCAGAAATAGTAGTTCTGCCCTTCGAAAGTGCTCGTGCCGGCTGCTGTCTGCGTAGCAACCGTCATCCGACAGACGGGATCGATCGCTGTTGCCATAGAACCTCCTGTTGAGAGGGAAACCCCGCAAGCGACGCGCCAGAATCCTGCCGATTGCGGTGAAGAATCTGTCTTTGTCAGCTCGGCCGAAGCATGTTTGCTCCCGTGTCCGTGAAATACTACTGCCGCGTGCTCTGTATCTCTGCATTCGTTGCCGGCTGTGACCGTTCGGCTGATTCGTCGCCAGCTCCGGCCGCTGCACCGGCACCAGTGGCGAGTGCTTTACCGCCCGGCGCGCCAATCTCACGCGACTCTTCAAGGCCGGGCTGCGTGCACACAGGGCTTTGGGCAGTTTGCAGCCTGGAGAATCGACTTCGGCAATCGGGCTTTGTCGCAAAGCGTGTGGAAGAGGATCCGCCAAGCCGAGCTGGGTTCAATGTGAAACCGCTCGTCTACAAAGTTGGCAGCTCGCGTCTCGAGGTTTTTCTCTATCCGGATGAAGCTTCACTCGCGCGCGATCTCGCGGGAATCGACAGCGCGTCTGCTGCGCCCGCTCGCACTGTGGGATCGTGGGAAACACCACCGCTTCTGATTCACTCGGGCAATCTTGCCGCGGTGCTGCTCAGCCAGAACCCGCGCCAGGCGGAGCGATTGTCGCTCGCGCTCACAGCGGGAGCACCGCAACCAGGGTCCCCTCGATGATACTTGCACACGGTTACAGGCAGACGGCTTATGTGACGCACATGCGGTCGCTCTCCGCCGCGGCCGCCGCCGCCGTAATTCTTGCCGGCTGCGGAACTGCTCCGTCATCTGCTTCCTCAGGGGGACAATCACCGGCTCCTGCAGTCGCGGTCGGATCCGGTGGAATCAATCGACCAGATCAGCTGAGCAAGCCGTACGTCGTCATGGTTTCCTTCGACGGATTTCGCGCCGATTACCTCGATAAGTATCCGGCGCCCAACTTCCAGCGCGTCGTGCGGAACGGAGTGCGTTCAAAAGGCCTCATCCCCGTATTTCCGTCGAAGACCTTCCCTAATCACTACTCCATCGTCACAGGACAGTATCCGGAATCCCACGGAATCGTCTCCAACAGGTTCTTCGATCCGGCCCGGCGGCAAACGTACGCGCTCGGAGATCGCAAAAGCGTTCTCGACGGGTCGTGGTACAGAGGCGAGCCGATCTGGATCACGGCGGAGAAGCAGGGAATGGTTGCGGCCTCGTATTTCTGGGTTGGCTCGGAAGCGACCATCAAGGGAATACGACAGACGCACGTGAAGGAATACGCAGCGGGCGCGCCGAACTTCATGCGAGTCGATACCGTGATCGCCTGGCTTCAGAAACCAGCCCTCCAGCGGCCTCATGTGATCACGCTCTATATGAGTGACGTCGATGGCGCGGGCCACATGCACGGGCCGGAGAGCCCGCAGGTCGCGAGCGCGATCCTCGCCGTTGACTCAGCCCTGGGCCGCCTGCTCGACGGAATCCAGGCGCTTCCGATTCGCGACAGCGCTTACGTAATTCTTGTTTCCGATCATGGGATGACGCCGTACACGCCGGAGACTTATGTCGCCGTCGAGTCGCTGATCGATACCGTCGGGGTTTTCCTCGCCGACGGCGGTCCAAACGCAAACATCCACGTAACCGGGGGTGCAGCGCGTGCCGTGATCCTGCGCGATTCGATCAACGCGAGGCTCACACACGGGCGTGCGTACCTACGTCAGGAGATTCCCGCCCGGCTGCATTATCGCGCCGATCCGAGAATCGGCGACATAGTCGTAATCATGGAGGAGCACTACCAGTTCGGCGGGCGTGCCTACTTGCCGAGACGCCCGGGAGGCAACCATGGGTGGGACCCGGCGTATCCCTCGATGCACGGACTTTTTCTGGTTGCCGGTCCGCGGCTACGACGCGGGGCGATGATTCCGCCGTTCGAGAACGTCAACATCTATCCGTTTCTGACCGAGATACTCGGCCTGACGCCGGGCCCCGGCATCGAGGGAAAGCCGGACTGGCTCAGGAGTCAGCTTATTCGATGACCTTCGGCGCTTCTCCTGAGCTCGGCTCTCCTCCGCCGGGCGCGGGCGCCTTGGTATCGTCCTTTCCCTCGTCAGCCCGCTTCTCCTCCTTCACATCCGGCAGCGCCTCGCTCGAGATCCAGCCCTGCTCGGCTGCATGCTTCGCCGCGCCCAGCGTGTCCTCGGCGAGAACGAGCGTCGAATGCGCCGCCAGTATCTCCTCCGCAAGCTTCTTCACCGATGCCGAACGTTCGGCGTTGCGAGTGACATCGCGGATGTAAATCGCGGCCACGCGATTCGGGAATTCGCTCACGATCTGACTGTAGATCTCCGGATCGTGCTGGCTCGTGTCGCCGATGAGAATGAATTGCAGGTGGGGATAGAGCGTCATGATGTTCCGAATGGCCACGCCCTTGTGACCGAAATGACGCGCCGACGAAAGCGCGCCCCACCCGATGTCCCAGTCGCGGAGGATGATCGGTCCTTTCGGGACTTTCTGGAGGTCCATGAACTCGGCGATCACGTCGTAGATGTTCCACGGACTGCTGGAGACATAAAAGATTGGATTCTTTTCGTCGCCGCCGACCCCCTTTCTCAGAGCCTCGTAGAACGCGGCAACGCCGGGGAATGGCAGCCGCGTTCGCGCGTTGCCGAGCATGACCGTGCGCGCGGCGAGGAGGAAATTCGAGACTCGCGACTGAATCACCGTGTCGTCGAGATCACTTATCACTCCAAAGCGAGCGCTCGGCGCCGCGATCAGCACTTCGCCCGAGCCCTTGATCTTTTCCGCGTCGGTCTGGTGGGGTGAGCCGAGCTCGACCGAGTATTCGCGCCACTCCTTCTCGCCGTCGACTGATTCATCGAGGTCGATCCATCCGCCGAAGAATCCTTCGTCGTCGGTTTTCATCGCGGTCGTCTTCCCCGCGTATTCGACTGTCACCTCGGCCCGCCGGAGCGGATCAGCTTCTGCCCGGCGGTACGTGTAGAGCAGGTTCCTGAGTGTCGAATCAGCGTCGGTGCTCGCGCCTACGTTGCGCTTTTCCAGCACGCGGCCATAGACGTGCGCGCGGGTCGAATTGCCGTACCCGTTGTAGGCGACAATCTCGAACGGCTCGTCGCCAAATGCAGCGTGAGCGACGCGGGCGGCCGCGCCTAATACTTCCTTTCCGAGCCCGCTGAGGAGTGGTGCGACGTCGGCAGCCCACTTTTTCATGGTGATTCCCCGCGTCTTTTTTGTCCGCAGTCCGTAGTTTAGTCCGCAGTCCGCAGTGTAGTACCGCAGTCCGTAGTGAAGTTAGCCTCTCGCCGACAGCAACTGCACTACGAACTGCGGTCTACACCACGGACTGCGGACTAAACTACGGACTGCGGACCAATGCTCTCTTTACTGCCACGCCCGCTCTTAGCGGCCTTCATCACAATCTCCGGCTGCACGTCGAGCTCCGTCGTTCCGCGTGAGACGCCGGGCACAGTCTCTCACCAACGACGCGCCGAAGCCGTCTCCCTGCTCGGCGACACACTCCGGACTTTCCCGCTCGCCCCCGAAACAGTCACTCGTTACGAGCGGCAGCTCGCAGAGGCGCGGTCGGCGTATGAGCGCACACCGACGAATGCGGATTCGATCGTCTGGCTCGGCCGCCGCCTCGCTTATCTCGGGCGGATCAGGGAAGCGATCGACGTGTACACGCGCGGCCTGTCGATACATCCGCAGAACCCCTGGCTCTACCGGCATCGGGGACACCGGTACATCACCGTGCGTGAATTCGATCGCGCGCTCGCGGATCTCGAGCGGGCAGCGTCCCTTGTCGTGGGAAAGCCCGACGAGGTTGAGCCCGACGGACAACCGAATGCGCTCAACCAGCCTATCGGGACGCTGCACTCGAACATCGACTATCACCTCGCGCTGACGCATTACCTCAAAGGTGATTTTGAGCGCGCATTACCGATTTACAGGCGCGAGCTGGACAATGCGCGGAACGATGATCGTCGCGTCTCGATCACGTACTGGTACTACCTGAGTCTTCGCCGGCTTAGCCGTGCAGACGCGGCCGCGGCCGTGCTCGCGCCTGTCTCACGTGGGATGACGGTGATCGAGAACGACACCTATCTGCGTCTCTTATCGTTGTACAAAGGCGAGCTTCCCGCCGACTCGGTACTTGTGCCGGAAGCAGGCGGTGGTGTGATGTCGGTCACATACGCGACCGCCGCGTATGGTACTGCCATGTGGCACCTGCTCAACGGCCGCAATGCCGAAGCCGAGCAGATTTTCCGGCGAATAGTAGCCGGTGGCCAGTGGGGAGCATTCGGTTACGTTGCCGCCGAGGCGGAGCTGGCGCGTCGCCGCACCGTCAGGTCGAGCGTTGATTACGAGCGGTTCATAGGGTCGCCGCGAGCCATATCTATCCGATCTGCATCTCGGGCGGCACCTCAGGACTCATCAACGACGCGCCTCCATCGGCATAGATCACCTGTCCCGTGATCCAGCGCGCCTTCTCGGAGCAGAGCAGCGACACCAAGTCTCCGACATCTGCTGGGGTACCCAGGCGTCGCATCGGTGTCCACCCTCCGCTATGCCAGTTCCGGATGAGGGTCTGGACCGCTTCGGGCAGACTGTTGAGGACACTGTCTTCTATCCAACCCGGGCTGATTGCATTCACCGTAATGCCGCGCTGTGCGACGGCGACGGCGAAGTAGCGGACGAGGGATTCCAGGGCAGCCTTCGCGGAGCCCATCGCCACCCACGGCTGCAATCCCCCTGTGCGGCTTCCTGTGGCGTACGTGATCGCGAAAATCCGTCCGCCTTCTCCCATCAGCTTCGCCGCTTCGCGCGCACCCACCAGGAATGCCTTCGCCTGAGAATTGAAAGCGTTGTCCCATTGCTCGAGGCTTATCTCGAATGGCGCCTGGAAAAACTCGGGTACCTCCGGACGAGCGCTGCTGACGAAAATGTCGAGCTTGCCGAACTCAACTTTCACCTTGTCGAACACGCCAGTGATTGCTTCCATGCTCTTCACGTCGGCCTGGACGAGGAAACCGTCGGATCCACGTTTGCGCACTTCGTCCAGAGTCGACTGCGCGGCGGACTCGTTCTGGTAATAATGAACCGCGACTCTGACGCCGTTTTCCGCTAGTGCGAGCGCAATGCCCCTGCCAATGCCGCGCGAGCTCCCCGTTATCAGCGCGGTCTTTCCATCGAGTGCCATTCGAACCTCCGTGCGTCGTCTCCCATTCTTCGCGTCAGTCGAAGCGACCGCAAGAATACTGCATGGCACGGGCCAGTGGAGTCACAGATCCGGCGGAGCGGCGTTGTTGTCCGACCGATGTCAGAACTCGTTGCTGTAACTCACGAATTTCAACCGTCCGTCGCGCTCGATGATCGATCCGAACAGGCGATGACGAGCTGTCTCAGAGCTCGAATCCATGAGCACGACAGTGCAGTCGGTCCAGATGAGGTTGCCGCCTTGACGTTCCGGGTTTCGAGCGCAGGAGTGATTCACATATCTCAGTGGCTGGCCCCCCAGGCGGCGAAGAAGACGAGTCAGGCCCGACGCGCTTGGATTCCGGATCTGATTCCAGACGAGTGCCGGCGACTGGCGATAAGGCGGACGCGTGTAGGGCGACTCTGGATAGACGAGATCCGCAAACTCGCGCGCGGCGAGGCGCATCGCACGGAGATCGGATGAATCGTTCGTGACGAGCGCCTTGATGAATCGCCTTACGAGAGCTTCGCGCGAACGACTGCCCGATGTCAGCGCAGTCACACTGTCACTGGTGCCGCTCCCGCTCGAGGCGCCTTGTTCGCGCACTGCCAGACGGAAGCGGCGCAGCTCTTCTTCAACCGGAAGAATGGAATCGACCACGTACCCCGGTAGCGTCCGGTTGATCGCGTCCTGTCGGGCGCGCGCGATCGAGTCGGCGCGGATACTGTCCTGAGCTATCCGCGCCGTGGCTGGCTCGTCGCGCGCCGGCGAGCAGCCGGTCGCGACGATGACTCCGAGGAGGACCAGCCTTTCGAATCTAGTTCCGGGAATAGACAGTCCAGCCGGTCCACCACTTGGCACCGCCCGGAGCTGCTGCCCCGACGTACGCGGTACCAGTAACGGCCGTGCCGGCCTTCGTGCCGATCTTGCCCGTGAACGTGGCGAGCCCGCCAGTGGCGATGGGCGAGGCTGCAGGAGGCGTCCAGTCGAACGCAGCGACGTTTGCCGGAACTGCACCCTGCCCCGGGAGCGCCGTGAATAGCGATGCAGCGGTCACCGCCCCAGTTGTGAGGTTGTTGCCGGCGAGGTCGAACGAGTTCTGGATCGTACTTCCGCCACCCGCCTGGAAGACCGCGCTGCCAGCCTCGGTGAAGTAGATGTTCCTGACAACCAGGTCAGCAGTTGCGACATCTGGAGCTGCGACCGATCCCGCGCGCGCGAACGTCTCCGCATCGCGGATGGACACGCCGCCTCGCGGGAAGCGCGCGACGACGCCATTGACGTAGTAGCCACCGGTGCCGCGGCGAAGCATCATGCCGTACCCGCCGCCCGAGCCGACGCAGGCAACGTCACCACACCCGACGAGCGTGAAGTTCGTGACGAGCGGCACTGTGAACGGCGCCTGATTGAACCCAAGGCCGCAGCCCGAGCCGCTGCATCCATCGTTTTCGATTCCCTGAAGGTCAGTGGCAAAGAAACCGGCACCCGTGCGGGGCGTCAGCTGCACAGAGTTGTACCCGATGAGGAACGACAGCCGTCCGACAAATCCCTCCGACATGTCGTACATGTCGTCACCCGACTCATAGGTTACCAGATGGTCGAGGTCGAAGCCGCCGCCGAAGAACTCGAACGAATCGTCGAGCCCGCCCATCGACTGCAGGTAGGAAGCGCGCGTTCCCGATCCGACCGCCGCGAAGGTGAAGGAGTTGAGCTCGTTGTTCAGCGATGGCGCGTAGCCGGCGAACTCCACACGAACGTATGAGAGTGTGCCCGAGTTATCGGTCGCGACGCTGCCACCGGAGTAGAGAACCTGGTAGTTCTTTCCGGCGACGACAGCCGAGCCGTCCGTTCCGGACCCTTCGATCTCCACCGACCCGCTGCGATTGTTGATCGCGTTGCCGACGATGACGAGACCGCCCCAGTCGCCCGGCTGTCGCTGACCAACCGGCCGCGACGATGTCAAAACGATTGGCGCGTCGGCGGTGCCGACAGCCTGAATCCTGGCCCCGCGAAGAATCCACAACGACGAGCCGACAGTTGCAAAGTCGCCCTTGATCGTGGTTCCGGGCTCTATTGTCAGAGTCGCTCCATTGGCAACGTGTATGAATCCCTTGAGCGTGTAAACCGTGTCCGCGTACAGCGTGCGATTGGCTGTGACGTCCGTAGTGAGGTCCGCCGCCGCATTGCCAAAGGTTAGAGTCGTGGCCGACGCTTCTCCCGAAGGAATGCTCTTGAGTGCGTCGCGATTCGTGATTACGCGGTAGCGGTACACCGTATTGACCTTGAGCCCGGCGTCCGTATACGTGACCGCGCCGACGGTTGCGGGCGCGACAATGTTTGTGATTTGCGCGAAGCTGCCCGCAGCGCCCTCTGCGCGCTCGATGTCGTAGCTCGTGTCGCCTGCCCGGCTGCTGAACGACAGTTGAATGGCGCTCGATCCCTTTGCGGTGGTTGAGAGTCCGACGATCGGATCAGGCGCGGACGGGCCGGTATTTGATTCGCTGCACGCAGCAGCGTAGAGTGCGATCATGGCGACCGCGGCAATCAGCGATCGGCGATTGAGCTGCATTCGTTTTCCTCTGGAAATGGAAGTTGTCGCATGAAAAAAGAAGAGGTGGCGATGCCAAGTTCGCCTTCGCCACCTCCAATCGAACAGAACGGTGTCGCGGTTCTGCGTCGCCACGGTCACAACGCAGTCACAATCCGACGAAGCCTGCTACGGACGAATCTGGAAGCCCGCCTGGATTGTCCGGCCAGTTTGGTACAGCTCGCGCGTCGCAGTTCCCTGAGTCGTCTCGTACGATGAATCGAAGAGATTCTTTGCGTCGAAGCGCGCGGTGACGATTCGGGTCAGGCCGAAGCGGAGCGAGAGGTCGAGGACGCTGCGCCCGCGCTGGATCACGTCGGGCAGCGGGGAATCACCGGCCGCATCGATGCGGTCGCCGATTCGGTTGAACAGCAGCGTCGCGGATGATCCTCCCCCAAGCGAGGTGTATGAAAGCCCGGCGTTGAACACGTATGGTGCCTGTCCCACCATCCTGCGGCTGAGGTTCGTCGCGCTCGCCTCCGTGTCCTTGAAAAGGTGGATGGTGCTCTGCATCGCGGTGAGATTCGTGAACACGGCGAACGGAGTGAGCGCCTTGCCCAGGAAGCCCAGGTCCTTCCGCATCTCCAGCTCGACTCCGTAGTTGTCGGCGCTTTCTGCGTTCGTATAGAACACAGTTCGTGTCCCGGAGCCCGCCGCGCGATAGACGCGCTCGATGGGGAGATCGAACCTCTTGGCGAACAGTCCGATGCTCAGAACCTCGCTACTGCTCGGGTACCACTCCCATCTCAGGTCGGCGTTCGAGATGTTCGTGCGCGACAGGTTCTCGTTGCCCTGCGTGTCATCACCATTCAGCACGTCACGGCTCTTGATCGGCGAAAGCTCGCGATACTCCGGACGCGCCAGCGTCCGCGACGCTGACAGTCGCAGCTGCTGCGAGTCGTTGAGCTTCACGTTCAGAGCGAGCGACGGAAGCAGGTCGTTCCATCGCTTTGACGTGTAAACGGGAGATCCGAGCGTGGAGAACGCGTCCACCTCGAGTCGATCGCTCTCGTAGCGGGCGCCGCCGATCAGTCGAAGTCTGTCTGTAAGTGCGATCTCCGCCATCGCGTATGCGGCAGACAATCGGTCGTGCGCAGTATACGAGCCGCCCTGCGCGAGCGGTCCGAAGTCGAAGATCTTCGAGCTGGCAAACCGGCCGTCGAATATCTGTTCGGGAGGCAGCTCGCGAACCGCGTTAGAGATGCCGTTTGCACTTATCGCATAAGCGCGAGTATCCGCATCCCGGTCGGTCCTGCGCGAGAGGGCACCGATACGGAATGAGCTCTGCCGGCTCGAGCCAAGAAGCATCTGGTAACTGCCGCTCACCTCGCGGCTCTTCTCGTCGAGGTCGGAGAATGTGCGCGTCGCCCCCGCGTTTCCGGAGTTCTGCCACCGAAGAATATCAGGGCCATTCGGAGTGTCGCGCTCGATTGCCTGCACGAACTCCGATTTGTCGGGTTCGTAGCGGCTCACGCCGCTCGCAGTACCGGCCCACTCGATGCGCTGCCTCGAGCCAAGCTGATGCTCACCGGCCAGCTGGAGCGACCGGACTCCTCGCTCCACGTATTGCATCCGGCTGATGCGCGCGCGAATTCCCTCGTTCTCGAACGATCCGGTCTCGACGATTGCATCGTTGTCGGCCGTGCGATTGTACAACGCGTTGAGCGAGATGCGCGAGGCATCCCCAATAAGAGTGCTGAGGTTCGCGAGGCCGCCCCAGAGAACGCTCTGACTCGACCGCTGCCCTACGAAGCGATCGATCTCTCTCGTTTCGCCCGTCGTGTTACCGCGATCTGCAAGAGCGCGCACCTGGCCGTCCCGGAAGTCCGTGGCGGACGAGTACGTGCCGGAGAAGAGGTACCCTATACGATGTGAGAAGAGAATTGGGTCGTTGCCGCCGAACGACAGCGACGCCGACGCGACTGGCGGTGCAGTTCCGCTCTCGGGCGTCCACGCATTTCGGAACCGGCTGACGATCAGATCCTTGTCGCCCTGATTCAGGTTGATTCCCTGGAAGTTGCCGAGCGACCGCACGAGTGAAGGCAGATCGCGTCCGGTATTGACCATGCCGAGCCGCTCGCCTCCCGTCGTTCTGCCGGCGAGAATACTCGCGCCGGTAGTGCCGGGCTCGTAGCCTCCACCGAGCTGGAGCGACCAGGTGCGGCGCACGGGAAATTCGCGCGTCCTGATGTCGACGAGCGCGCCTGAAAAATCGCCCTGCAGGTTTGGCGTGAACGTCTTCGTGGTCGTTATTGACTGCACCAGTCCGGCGGGGAACATGTCGAGCGGTACGACGCGCTTCTCCGGCTCCGGGCTGGGGACGCGAGCACCGTTCAGCGAGCTCGTCGTGTAGCGCTCCCCGAGCCCGCGAACGAAGACGTACTTGTTGTCCTGAACAGTTACGCCGCTAACACGCTGTACCGCCTGGGCTGCATTGCCGTCGGGACTTTTGCTTATCTGTTCGGCGGTGACGGAATTGACCACGCCAACCGCTGTGCGCTGCGAGTCGAGCGCGTCTCTCACCGTACCCCGCTCCGCCGACGCGGTGACCACCTGGGTGGTGAGCTCCACCGTCGCGGCCGTAAGAGTGATGTTCTGCTCCAGCGTCCGGCCGGCTTCGAGAAGAATGCCCGTGACGGTCTTTGGCGCGAAGCCGATGCGGCGCACGTGCAGCGTGACCGTCCCGGCGGGGACATTGGTCAGCGAGAAGCGGCCATCGAGAGCCGTCGACACTCCGCTCGTTGTGCCGACCACCTGGACGCCGACGTCCACGATGCCCTGGCCGGTGACCGCATCGATAACGCGTCCAACGATCCGGCCGGTCGGGCTCTCCTGAGCACCAGCAGCCTCACCGAATGTGACCAGTGCGCAAACACAAAGTATGGAGGATAGTCGCAAGGGAACCTGTCGTTGTGGTGGTATGGTGCAAATCGGCAGGCGTCAGGCATTCGCTGGCTCCTGCCCTGGAAAGAACACTGCACGGAGAGGGTCTTGATTCCGCGACGGAATTGCATCGGACGCGTAACGGCGCCTCGTTACGCGAGCTATTTTGCGGTCAGCCCCTCATGACCGTGGCACTGCCCGAGAAATTTTCCATGACCGTACCTCCTACGACTCCCCCCGAGACCCCACCGGTAGCTCCGAAATCGTCGCTGTTCCCGCTGGCGATTCTCGCGGTTGGCCTGCTGATCCTGCTCGCCGCCGGTTACTGCACGGTGAAGACAGTCCCGAGGCTGATCGGCTTCGGCGGTGGCGGGACAACCGTCACCCACGATCTCGTGGTTGACCGCATGCGAACAGTCGCCAAGCTCGTCTCGAGCGAGACGACCGTGCGCGATGTCGTCATCTATCAGAACACGCGATACGGATCGACTAAGCGAACGCTCGTCGTCGTCACCGGCCGGCTTCTCGCGGGAATCAATCTCGAGGCCAACCCCAGCGTCCGCATCGACAATGACTCGAAGAGCATCGCGATGGAGCTGCCGCCCGCGCAGCTTATCGGAGTCGAGGTTCTCGACCTCAGGACTTACGACGAGCGAGCGGGATTGTGGAATCCCTTCACTCCCGCCGACCGCGATTCGATTCAGCGCCAGGTTCGCGCGCAGCTGACCAAGGCAGGCAACGACAGCGAGATTCTCGAGCACGCAAACCGCAGCGCAGTAGAGATGCTCCGTACGATGCTGGCGCAGGACGGCTACCGTGTGGAAGTGAATATCAGGGGGAAACCGAAGCCGACGGGCGTGGATCGCTGAACCAGAAGACTCACGATCGTGGCTCTTGCAAGCCGCCGGGCCGACCCGTCAGAAAGCTGAGATTTCCGTACATTTAATCCGGAGGATCTCCAATGTCTGAATCCAATCGGGGCGGGTGGAGGACGTGCAGCCGAGGTCATAAGTACCGGGGGCCCGGTGGATGCCCGATTTGCTGGAAACGAAGTCATCCTGCCGGTCGGAAGTCCGCGAAGCCCCGGCGGAAATCCGCGTGACCGGAGTGCAAATGACCGGCTCTTCAGAAGTCTCGACTGAAGCTGCACGCGCCAGCGAGGCCGGTCCCGACCCGGGCCCGCGGCCGCTCGATAACCAGCTCGACGTCTACGGCCTTACGCATCCCGGCAAGAAGCGCCCGAATAACGAGGATCATTTCCTCATCTGCGCTCTTCAAAAGCAGATGGAGGTTTACCACACCAGTCTGCCCGATACATCGCACCTGGGTTCCAACGAGCGGATGGCGTTTCTCGCCATGGTGGCCGACGGCGTGGGCGGGGCCGCAGCGGGTGAAGAAGCGAGTCGCCTCGCACTCGAGGCGGTGACCCGGTACGTGTCCGGAGCGCTGCACTGCTACTACACGAGCGATCCGCACGACGACACGAGCTTCATGCACGAGCTCGAGGAGGCCGCGCTCAAGGTGCACAACGAGATCGCCGCCACATCCGCGTCGGATAGGAGTTTACGCGGAATGGCCACGACGCTGACGCTTTTTCTCGGAATCTGGCCGCGGGGTTACATGCTGCAGGTGGGGGACAGCCGCGCGTACACCCTGAAGGACGGGAAGCTGACCCAGACGACCCGCGATCAGACCATGGCCGAAGAGCTGATCGATCAGGGAGTATTCACGCGCACAGACGCGGCGCAGACGAAATGGGCGCACGTATTGTCGAGCGCGATCGGAGGCCCCCAGGCTGCACCCGTTGTAAGAGGGTTCGACCAGGCGTGGGGACAAGTCGGGCTGATGTGCAGCGACGGTCTCACGCGTCACGTGTCAGACGATCAGATCCGCGACCGTCTCATGTCGTTGACGTCATCGCGCCAGGCGTGTGAGACCCTCCTGCAGGATGCGCTCGACGCTGGCGGCGCGGACAACATCACGATCATCGTCGCCCGGACAATAGGCGGAAAACAGAAGGAATAGCGAAAAAAACCGGATGAACGTTTCAGGCTCATCCGGCTTTCGGCGTTTCCTTCAACGCGGCGGCTAACGAGCCACTATGTCTGCCTCCACATCAGAGTCGGTATCCGACTCGGGCTTGGATTCCCAGTCATTTGCCGATTCACGGCCGACGATCTGCGCTCTGGTCTCGACGTAGCGAATGAGGGCCAGCAGCCTCTTCGATTCGAGCGGCAGCTCGAGCGCGGCGAGCGTTGCACGTTGAACCCGCGGAGGCATTGGCACGGCGGCAGCATCCTCACCATGAAATACGAGAAACGCGCCGCCCTCGGCGAGGGGAACACGCAGCGTCATCCGGATTTCGTCGATCGCGGAGCGCTCCACCAGCACGACGATCGGCCGGAGATCTCCGACAGAGTCGAGTGCATCGGTGAGACTTGGAGAGAAAACAAGCTGGTGACCAGCGGCGGTGAGCGTTTGTGAGGCTCCTTCGATGAGCGCCGTATCGGTTCCGATAATCAGCAACATCGCCATGCTTCCACTCCTTCGCCCACTGGGCCTGCCAAAGCCGTGAATCCCAACATCACCGCTTCCTGACTATGGCAAAAGCGGAGCCATGCGGGAAGCACCTCACTGGCTCCTGCGGACGATGCAACTAACAAAAAGCAATTTCTAAGAGGGTCCGTCGGTCCAGGCCGAATCTGTCAAGGCTATATCAATCCAAGTACCGCGGCCTGAATAAAACCTATGAGGAAGTAGGCGATGATCGGCGTGATATCGATCATGCCGAGCGTCGGAATCACCTGCCGGAGCGGTCTCAGGATCGGCTCGGTCACTACGTACGACCAGTGAATCCATTTCGAGTGAGGCGAGACCGGCAGCCACGAGCTCACAACGCGGACGAGCAGTGCGATCCGCACGAAGTCGAACGCCCAGGACACGAGCAGCCTGAACATTTCGCGCGGTCCACCCCGAACGGCGAAGGTCAGTCCGTACATCTGGGCGCGAATGAAATCGAGCAGGCTGATGACGAGGATTCCGCCGATGACGACGGCAGCGAGTGCCCACAGTGGAGCGCTGACCGGATTTCCACCAGCGGAAACGACGCGACGCTCGATTGGCGCGAGGAAGGGATCGATTCTCGTTCTGGTGAATCGCGCCGTCGCGCCAAAGAGATTCAGACGGCGCGTGCGCACGAGCCAGTCCAGGATGCAGATCAGCGCGAATAAAACGGCAAGCGCGAGAATCACGACGCGCACGATCTCGAACGCAACGTTGACCGCGCCAAGCGCGGATCCCACTGGAGAGCCCTGATTCACCTGGGCGGTTTCAGCGGGAAAGCCGCGCGTATCACAGCAGTGAAACGCGCATGTTCAGGTTTTTCACAAGGAAGGCGAACTTGTCCGCGGCCTCCTCGATCAGTTTGTTGACGGGCTTGCCCGCGCCGTGGCCTGCTTTCGTCTCGATGCGAATCAGGATGGGTGCCGGTCCGGCCTGCGCATCCTGAAGGGCAGCCGCATACTTGAACGAATGCCCAGGTACCACACGGTCGTCATGGTCAGCAGCGGTGATCAGAACTGCGGGGTAACGAGTTCCGGGCTTGATGTTGTGAACGGGCGAATACGCGCGAAGGACTTCGAACTGCTTCGGCTCATCGGGAGAGCCATAGTCGGAGACCCACGCCCAGCCGATGGTGAACTTGTGGAACCGGAGCATATCCATCACTCCAGCCGCAGGGAGTGCCGCGCTGAACAGGTCCGGTCTCTGATTGAGAACCGCACCGACGAGAAGTCCACCGTTTGAGCCTCCGGAGATCGCGAGCTTCGGGGTCGACGTGTATTTCTCGCGAATCAGATACTCCGCGGCCGCGATGAAATCATCGAAGACATTCTGTTTCTTTGCGAGCATCCCGGCTTCATGCCATTCCTTGCCGTACTCGCCTCCTCCGCGAAGGTTTGCGACGGCGTAGATCCCGCCCATCTCAAGCCAGACGAGGTTGGCCGATGAAAACGTCGGAGTCTCAGCAATGTTGAATCCGCCGTATCCGTAGAGGATGGTCGGGTTGCTTCCGTCGAGCGCCGTACCCTTTTTCGCGGTGATGAACATCGGCACGCGCGTGCCATCCTTGCTCGTGTAGAAAACCTGCTTTGTCTCGAACCGCGAGAGATCAACCGGCAGCTTTGGAGTAGTGTACGGCTCACTGCGGCCTCGGTCCACGTCGACGCGGTACACTGCGCGAGGCGAGAGGTAGGACGTGAACTGGTAGAACATCTCATCGTCCTCGGGCTTCCCGGTGATTTGCGTGACCGTGCCGATGCCGGGGAGATCGAGCTCCCGGATGAACGGATATCCCACTCCGCCGCGTGCCATGTCGCGCCTCGTCGTATCGAGCCTTTCCGGCATGGGCGCGCGCGAAATCCCGCCGCGCGGGTCACCGGTGGGTGGGCGCCGAAGGTCGCGCAAGTCGCGATCGGTCGGCATTCCATAGAATCGCACGGACGAGCGCGCGTTCTGCAGGTACGACACGACGAGCCGGTTTCCGATAACCTTCGCGTCGGTCAGCGCATCCTTGCCCTCACCGATAACGGTGAGCCACCGGTTCGGCTGCGGGTTGTTGATGTCGATCGAGACTACGCGACCCTTTGGCGCCGTACGGTCCGTGCGAACGAGAAAGACGTCCCCCATGTTGCCAATGAACTGATACTCGGCCTCGAAGCGGTCGATGAAGCGGACAATCGGAACATTGAGGTTTGGCTTCTTTCCGTTGTCGCCCAGGAACAGATAGTAGAGCCGTGTGCGCTGGTCGGTGCCCTGGTAAACCGTGATGATCGCGAACTTCCCGTCCTCCGTAACCTGCGTATCGAACAACCAGTCCGGCTGGTCGCGCTGCTCGTAGACCAGCTCGTCGGACGTCTGCGGCTTGTTGATGCGATGGTAGTAGACCTTGTGTCCCTTGTTGACATTGGTGAGCGTGTTGCCGGTCTTTGGCTCGTCATACCGCTCGTAGAAGAATCCTTTATTGTCCCTTGTCCACGAGATGCCGGAGAACTTCACCCACTTGAGCTGCTCGGGCAGGTCACGCCGGGCCTCCACATTGCGGATACGAATCTCCTGCCAGTCGGATCCGCTTACAGTCGTGGCGTAGGCAACGAAGTTTCCGTCGGGGGAAGGCTCGCTCGCGTTCAGCGCTACCGTACCGTCGGCTGACAGAGTGTTCGGGTCGAGCAGCACGCGCCACGGGCCGTTGCCGTTCCTGACGAAGAGAACGGGCTGGTTCTGAAGCCCGGTATTCTGGAACTGAAAGTATCTGCCGCCCGATTTGTAGGGCGCGTCGAAGCGTGGATAGTTCCACATCTGCGTCAGCCGGTTGCGGATAGCGACACGCTCCGGGATGGCTCCGAGGTAGCCGAAGGTCACTGCATTCTGGGCCTGGACCCAGGCTTTTGTCTGCGGAGAATCCGGATCCTCGAGGCCACGGTAGTGATCGGCGACCTTCACGCCGTGGTAGTCGTCTACCTGGTTTGCCTTTATCGATATCGGATACTTGAGCGCCCCTGATGTGGTTTGCGCGCCCGCAAATATGGGGAACGTGAGCGCGAGCAGCGTCGCTCGCCTGACCGGACGAATACTTGTCACTGGCAGCTTGGGTTGGGTTAGGTCAATCTACGACTAATGAACCGAATGGTTCCAGATACGCTGTACAGCCCTGCGGACTGCGGGAAAAGTGCCGTTGGCCCCCTGGTGTGGCTGAGTCTTGCCGTCGCCATCGCCTGTTCTCCGCCTCCCGCCACGGGCGGTGGTGACTCGCCTGGCCGCGTCATTCGTGTGATGACGTACAACATTCAAGCCGGCGGAGGACAACTGGAAAATGTCGCGGAGGCAATCCGCGGCGTGACGCCGGACGTCGTTGCACTTCAGGAAGTCGATGTTCACTGGAGTGACCGAAGCGCCTTCGCGGATCAGGCCGCACAACTATCGAAGTCGTTGGGGATGCAAGCACGCTTCGCGCGGATCTATCGATTCGCCCCGGCAGACTCGGCCGGACCGCCGCGTGAATACGGTGTTGCCTTGCTCAGCAAATGCCCCATTCTGTCCTTTACCAACCATACGCTCACACGGTTGTCCACCCAGGAAGCGAATGCGGCGCCCGCTCCGATGCCCGGGTTTCTGGAGGCGAGCGTGAATCTCGGCGGAGCGACGGTTCGTGTATTCAACACGCACCTCGACTATCGCGCAGATCCGGCTATTCGGCAGCAGCAGGTCGCCGAGATGCTGGCGATTATCGGCGAGTCGCCCGGCCCAACGCTGCTCCTCGGCGACTTGAATGCGCAGCCGGAGGCACCGGAGCTCCAGCCTCTCTTCGGCAAGCTGAAAGATGTATGGTCTTCACGGGAGGAGCGCGGCTTTACGTATCCCGCAGCTCTCCCGGATCGCCGCATCGACTACATCCTTGCGTCGCCACATTTTCGCGCGCGATCGGTGCGTGTACCCGTCACTCAGGCGTCCGACCATCGCCCTGTCGTTGCAGACCTGATTCTGCCGGGAGACTCAGACGGACACAAAGGCTCCTGTGATGCCGACGGATAGAACGTCGGAGCTGAGCGCGAGCTATGACGAAGTAGCCGAGGAGTACGTGCGGCGAATCGCAGGTGAGCTCGAGCACAAGCCGTTCGATCGTGAGCTGCTGGACCGTTTTGCGGCGATGATCGATGCCAACGAGACGGTTTGCGACATAGGATGCGGGCCGGCGCACGTTGCCCGGCATCTCCTCGAACGCGGCGTAAAGGTCATCGGCATCGACCTCTCCCCCGAGATGGTCGAGCAGGCCCGGCTTCTCAATCCTGAGCTCGACATTCGCCAGGGCGACATGCTGTCGCTCGACGTTCCGGACGAATCATGGGCGGGAATCGTCGCCTTCTACTCGATAATTCACGTTCCCCGCGCGAGCGTCCCTCGCGCTCTGAGCGAGCTTGGGCGGTGCCTGCGTCCCGGCGGACGACTGCTGATGTCATTCCACATCGGCGACGAAGTAATGCACCTGGAAGAGCTGTGGGGCCATCCGGTAAAGATGGATTTCATTTTCTTTCGCACTGACGAGATGCTCGGCTACCTGGGCGAGGCGGGATTCGATGTAGAAGAGGCGCTCGAGCGCGACCCATATCCCGACGTCGAGTACCCGAGCCGGAGAGCCTACATTCTCGCGTTCAAGAGACTCAGAACTTGAAGACGAAATCCAGCCAGGGGAACAACGGCACGTCGTTATTGTCCCCGATCAGCTTGAACAGCGCGAAGTCTACTGTGAGCTTCTCGCTCATGAGTCGAACGCCCCCCGAGACGAGGGGATCGCCGATTGCGCTGGTGACGAAGTAATTCTCCGTCACGAGGGCAACTCTCCTCGAGATACGTTTCTCGCCGCCGATCATGGCCAGCGGCTCGGACGTGACGTCATCCCCCGCGAACCCGTAGCCGAGTCCGCCGGTGACGCTTGCGTCGCTCGTTCCGTAGCTGCCGACACCGTAGAAAATCCCGGCGAAGTCACCCTCTCCCCCGATGACCCCGCCAGCGAGCACGCCTGCGCCGAGGTGGACCTTTTCACCTACGCTCATCCCGATCTTTGGAGTGACATAGTAGATCTGGTCGTCCAATCCGGCCGGGAATACGGACACGCCTCCACCGATTGAGAAGTTGTCGGTGACTCCGTATGCCACCCCTGGAAGAAAGAGCTGGTAGACCGAGAAATAACCCTCTCCCTTCTTGAGCATCCGCCCGGTAGGGGCAAAGAACAGCCTCGTGTCGTTCGGGTTCGGAAACCAGCCTTCGGCCGCGCGTTGCGACGCCGTCTGAACGGTTCGGATGGACGCGAAGGGAATCGTGAGAACGCCGCCGGATGTCTGTACCTGAATAGAGCTGTCGTTAGCCGCCACGACGCGCCCGACGATGGACGACCCGTCGATCGTCGAGACTGTGACGACGATTGTGGAGTCCATGGATCGCAGTCGTTCACGAAGCTCCGGGCTCGCCTGGGCGCGGGATACGCCCGGAAGGGCGAGAACGAAAACGAGAGTGAAAAGGGCTCCTGTGATCGAACGAGATATCTGCACTCGGTATCTTTCCTTTTGGTGGGGTGAGCCTGCGTTAATTCAAGTCCGGGAAGTCTGCCCTTTAGACGGGAGATTTGACAGTGCCCAGTCAAACTGAGCGGGAACGACGTTACTGGCTGTTCAAGACCGAGCCGTCGACGTTCTCGTTCGACGATCTCTGGAAAGCGCCGGCCCGCACCGTTTTCTGGGACGGCGTCCGGAACTTTCAGGCTCGCAACATGCTCCGCGACCAGATCGGGGAAGGAGACCCTGTTTTCGTATATCACTCGAGCTCGGTCCCAACGGGCATCGCCGGCATCGCAGAGGTGGTGCGCGCCGGATATCCCGACCACACGGCCTTCGATCCGGACGATCCTCACTTTGATCCGAAGAGCCACCGCGACTCGCCAATGTGGTACATGGTGGACATTCGCGCGGTGAAAGCTCTCCCTCGACTGATCACTCTCGATGAGCTGAGAAACGTGAAAGGTCTGGAGAAGATGGTTCTGCTTCAGAAAGGAAGCCGCCTTTCGATTCAACCCGTCAGTTCGGAGGAGTGGGAGATCATCAATTCGATCGTCTGAGCTGAGAGGCGGAGTGCGGTACAGTTTGATTTGAGACCGAGAGTTTTTTGGATCTCAATGCCAGTTTTGGCATAAATCTCAATTCAGCGTCTGGGTTAGTAATTGGTCTGAATGCCAAAACTGGCATTAGGATCCAAAAAACTCTCCGGTCTCAAATCAAACTGTACCACTGCCGGCGGGCCAATGTTCTCACTGTGCCGCTTCCGCTAGATTTTGGGGATAACGGGAGAAAGAATGACAAAGGCAACCACGGTCGAAGCGCCGGTCGAGACCGCCACGGACACGCTCGAGCTGCAGGACTCACGCACAGAGCGCACGTATAATATTTTGATCGTCGACGGCGCCATTCGCGCCTCGGATCTCAAGCAGATCAAGACTGACGACGAGGACGACCCCGGGCTCCTGAGCTACGACCCGGCGTTCCTGAACACCGCGGCGTGCCGCAGCGCGATCACCTACATAGACGGCGATAAAGGGATTCTGCGTTACCGCGGCTACCCCATTGAGCAGCTGGCGGAAGGC
Source organism: Gemmatimonadaceae bacterium (assembly GCA_035633115.1). NCBI lineage: Bacteria > Pseudomonadati > Gemmatimonadota > Gemmatimonadia > Gemmatimonadales > Gemmatimonadaceae > Gemmatimonadaceae bacterium. The sequence continues at coordinate 180,055 of DASQFN010000102.1, forward strand.
TCGACTTTCCTCGAGGTGGCCTGGCTCCTGAGGCACGGCGAGCTCCCCAACCAGGGAGAATACGATCAGTTCGTGCACGACATCACGTACCACACATACGTGCACGAGAACATGCGGAAGTTCCTCGAGGGATTCCGCTACGATGCGCATCCGATGGCGATGCTCAACAGCTCCGTTGCCGCGCTGGCGACGTTCTATCCCACCTCGCGGAACATCTTCGACGAGCGTGAGCGCACAATCTCCATCATCCGGCTGCTCGCCAAGGTCCCGACGATCGCCGCGTTCTGCTACCGCCATGTGAAGGGGCTGCCGTTCATCTACCCCGACAATGATCTGAGCTACGTCGAGAATTTCCTGTCGATGGTGGCGCGGATGAGCGAGCCCAAATACGAGGCAAATCCGATCTTCGTTCGGGCGCTCGAGGTGCTCTTCATTCTCCACGCCGACCATGAGCAGAACTGCTCCACGAGCGCCGTCCGCGCCGTCGGCTCATCGCACGTCGATCCCTTCTCGGCGATGTCGGCCGGAATTGCGGCGCTCTTCGGGCCACTGCACGGGGGAGCGAACGAGCAGGTCCTGCGAATGATCGCAGAGATCGAAAACGTGAAGAACGTCCCGCAGTTCATCGAGGGCGTGAAGGCGGGCAAGGGAAAGCTGATGGGCTTCGGCCATCGTGTTTACAAGAGCTACGACCCGCGTGCAAAGATCGTGAAGGCGCTGGCCGACGAGGTGCTCGAGGTCGTCGGAGTCGACAAGGATCTGGAGATCGCGCTGGAGCTCGAGAGGATTGCTCTCTCGGACGATTATTTCATCTCGCGCAAGCTTTACCCGAACGTGGATTTCTACACGGGGCTGATTTATCGCTCGATGGCGTTCCCGACGGATTTCTTCACCGTGCTGTTCGCTATAGCGCGGACAGCCGGCTGGCTGGCGCAGTGGGAGGAGATGCTGCTCGACAAGGAGCAGAAGATCGCGCGGCCGCGGCAGATCTACACCGGCCCTTCGGAGCGGCCGTACAAGCCGCGCATCGAGCACCGGCACATGGCGGGCCCGCGAACGCAGAAAGACGCGCTCCGCCAGTAGCGTTCGGCGCACGCGCCCACGACGCTGATGCCGGATAACTCGAAGCGGGAGCGCCGCTTCAACGAGGAAGAAGTCGCGCTGATCATCAAGCGCGCGGCTGAGCTGCAGCAAACCGAGCACGTCGAACAGGAGCCAGGCCGTGCGCTCTCGCTCACCGACGTGGAGCAGATCGCGCGCGAGGCGGGTATAGATCCGAAGCTCATTCGCCGCGCCGCGCTGGGGCTGGACCAGCCCTCGACGACAATCCGCCCGTCCCCGTGGCTCGGGGCACCGACGCGGATCGTGTTCGAGCGTGTCGTGGACGGCGAGATTCCCATCGAGGAATTCGAGGCTCTGATCGCCGAGGTCCGCCGCACGTTCGGTGACAACGGCGTACCGAGTGTGCTGGGGCGGTCGCTCGCGTGGAGCTCGAGCGGAACCGCTCGGCGGAAAGCCCAGGGGCGTCACCTCGACGTGAGTGTCGTCGTCAGGGGTGGAGTGACTACAATTCGGGTGGAGGAAGAGCTGCGCGGGCTTGCGGATCGTCTCGAGGAGCTTATGACGGCGGCGGCTGTCACTCAGTCGGCGCAGATCAGGGATGCAGGCAGGCGAAGGCTGCCGAGCGTGGATGCGACGGCTGACGCGGAGGCGTGAGCTTGCTGGTCGGGCTCGAGGGTTTTGGGGTGTAGGTCAACTGGCAGACCGCCGGACTGTTAATCCGGAAGTTGGTGGTTCGAGTCCACACGCCCCAGCTCTTGCGCCTCATGCAACGCGCCACAATTCACGCGGTGTGGGGTGCGACAGGAGGCGCAAAGTCGCTCTTCGCGCAGCCGTTTTTTCATGCGCTGTGCTCGTCCTCGCGCCCTCTCTCGTCAACGCCCACGCGAGACTGGTGAGGAGTGAGCCGCGGGCAGGGGAGAGGCTCGCAACGTCGCCGGCTCTGATCAGGCTCGAGTTTTCCGAGATTCTGATGGCGCGAGTCAGCCGCATCGTGCTCGTTGGCCCTGTCGGTGACACGGTCGAACTCGGGCCGGTGGATTCCATGGGCTCCCATACAATTGCCGCGCGGCCCGCTGGCTCTCTAACAGGCGGGACGTATCGTGTTCATTGGGTCGCAGCGGGAAGAGACGGCCACCCCGAGCGGGGGAGCTTCTCGTTCACGGTTGCTGGATCGCACCCTGCCGCGCCCGGCGCGCCCGCCGCACTCGCTGCCCCCATCGGCGTGAGCGGAGATACCGCAGCTAGCGATAATCCGGCCGATGCGATTGCCCAGGGCCGTTCCATGACGATCGCGCGGTGGCTCGGATTCCTGGCACTGTTCTCCGTCATCGGCGCCGTAGCGTTCAGGTTTGTCGTCCTCGGAAGGCTCGCGCGGTTCATCGACGTCGGCGACCCTTTTCTTCACATCGCTTCAGTGGGAGCCGCGACCTACGGACTTTTCGCATCCGTAGCTCTGGTTTTGACGACGGTCATCAAGCTGTACGGCGAATCACTGGCAATGCGGGATATTCCACTCGAAGCGATTTTGTTTGCGACTGGCTGGGGGTGGGCCTGGTGCGCGCAGTTGATTGCGTGTCTGATCGCGATCGTCGCATTTGCCATCGCTCACCGTGGAACGCGCAATGGCTGGCTGATGGCCGCGCTTGCGGCAGTCGTGCTGGTTGTGACTCCGGCTGCGACGGGGCACGCGATTGGAAGCGATCAGGCTTTGCTCACCGTTCCGCTCGATGTGCTTCACGTCCTCGCTGGCTCAACCTGGCTCGGGACGCTCGCGGTCATTCTCATCGTGGGCATCGGCTCAGCCGCGAAGACGCCGGGAACGGTGTCCCTCGGCGCGCGCGTTGCCGCAATGATCAACGCGTTCTCGCCGATGGCCCTCGTCTGCGGGGGGACTATAGTAGCGACCGGCGCATTTGCGTCACTTCTCCATCTGGAGCCACTGTCGAGTCTCTGGACCAGCTGGTACGGCAGGGTTCTGCTGGTGAAGCTCGCTTTTGTTGTGCTCCTTTTCGTAGTAGGAGCCTGGAACTGGAGAAGAATCAAGCCCAGCCTCGGCGGCGACGAGGGCGTTACCGCGCTGCGATTCTCGGCAAAGGTCGAGGTGTCCGTCGCCGCAATGGTTCTGATGGTTACGGCTTTTCTGGTGGCTTTGCCTCTACCCGACTAAGCGCGCGACGGTACTCCGACCGGTGACTCGAATCAGCGGCGCACTCTGTACCCGGGCCCGCGCAACGCCCGTCCAGGAAGCGCGGCAGTGACCTTTCCCTCGTCGACCACGAGCTTGCCGTTGACCATCACATGCGTGACACCTGTCGATAACTGCTGTGGCTGCTCGAAAGTCGCGTTGTCGATAATCGTCGCCGGATCGAAAACGGTGATATCGGCGAAGATTCCCGGCTTCAGCAGCCCGCGGTCGCTGAGTCCCACTCGCTGCGCAGCCAACGAAGTCATTTTCCGAATCGCGAACTCGAGAGAGATCACCGAATCCTGCCTCACGTAGCGTCCGAGTATTCGGGGGAACGTGCCGAAGGCGCGCGGATGCCCGCGCTCGCCCCATTTGCCGGTTGAATCAGGACTGCGTGCGCCCGCATCCTGGCCGACCGAGACCCACAGCTGCTTCATCGCCAGACGCAGAGCATCCTCGTTGAACGAAAAGTAGAGGGCGCTCGTCCGGCCCCGGTCTGCGATCAGGAGATCGAAGGCGGCATCGTATGCGTCGCCCGTGCCTCGCATGCGGGCGATCTCCGTCAATCGCTTTCCCTGGTATTTCTTCAAGGAATCGGCGTTGACTTCATTCACCATCGTTCGATCTGCAGTGCGAATCCCGGCGGCACTATCCTCAGCCAGCTCCTTTTTCAGACGGGCGCGAACCGCGGGATCCCTGAGGCGCGCGACGAGCGAATCGCTGCCGCCTTCCTGCACCCACGTGTTGAGCATGGCGGTGAGGCCGGTCCCGCTCGCCGTGTACGGGTATTGATCCGCGGTGACGTCGATTCCGGCGCGGCGCGCCGAGTCGATCAATGCCAGCGCCTGCTGCATCTGCTCCAGTGAGCGCGACTTGATATGCCTGATCTCGGCCCAGGTACCCGCTTCGGCGGCAATGCGGATTGTCTCGCGAACCGCTTCGATGAGCCGCGCGCCTTCGCTCCGCATATGCGTCGCATACCCGCCACGATAGGGAACCACGAACTTCGTCAGCGCGATGAGCTCCTCGGTCGAGAAAAAGGTGCTGGGGATATAGATCAAGCCTGTCCCCAGCCCCATGGCGCCGTCGCGCATGGCCGAGTCGATCAACGCGCCCATCTGCGCCATCTCAGCGGGAGTGGGGTGGCGATTGACGCCGCCCATGACCGCGCGCCGCACAGAGCTGGTCCCGACGTACGTGCCGAGGTTGATAGCGGTGCCGCGGCGCTCGAGCTCGCGGAAGTACCCGTCGAGCGAGCTCCAGGGCTGCTGCGGGTTCGGCGCCTCGCCAAGCGCCACATTCGGCCAGGCCGAGCTCACCTCACCCGTGATCTCGCTTGTGATGCCCTGGGTGATCTTCGACACCGCATGTGGCCCGCGAAGTATCGACGACTCCGAGTGTCCGAGCATGTCGATGAAGCCCGGTGCTACGACATGATCCTTTGCATCGATCACCCGCTCTCCAGTCAGGCCTGGCAGCGATGGGCCCACGTACGCGATTCGATCGCCGCGCGTGGCCACGCTGCCCCGATACCACGGATTGCCTGTCCCGTCTACAATCCGCGCATTCGTGATGAGGATGTCGTAGCCGCCGGCCGATCTCGGGACAACAGTGGCGCGCGGCGCACAGGCGGCCAGAGCGAATAAAAGGAGGCCCGAGGCGCATCTCACGGGGCCGCTCCGAGCTGCTTCGTCGCGTTCTCTATTTCAGCCGACATCGCATCGAGCGCTTTGGCGATGACCGCGAGTTGCGCTTTCATCTCCTGCCAATTGCGCTGCTCGATTGCTTCTCTTACTCCCGGAAGGGTCTTCACCCCGTACCCCGTGTAATAACCGGGCGCGTAGATCTGATGCCTGAACCACGACCTTCGCGGCAAGCCTGCTTCAGCAGTTAGCGCCCGCTCGGTGCGCATCAGGGTTCTGTCGAGTGAAGCGAGCGCTGCGGCGTTCAACTTCGGCGCGCCAAGCGCGCGTGCAGCAGCCGAGTCATAGGCTTTGGAAACTCGCTCGAGCCTCGTCAGCGCGGTTTGAAGCGGAGAAAAGTCGATCGCCGGAACGGGCTCCATCGCCTTCGGTGGCACGATCGGCAGTTTCGGATCGCCCGCCAGCTGATAGACGCGGTCGCGAACGAGGGCATTCACCCTTTCGGTTTCCTCGCGCATGTCGTCGGCGAGCTTCGTGACTTCCTTGAGATACTTGCCCGCCGTTTCCGAGAACGGCGAGAACGCGAGCGGAAGGATGTCAGCGTTCGCGAGCCTAAGCACGATCCTCCCGCCAACTTTGGCCAGCGCAACGCCGTACTCGAATCCGGGATCACCAAACCGCTTGTAGTGGGCGAACGAATCGTAGATCGAGTGATAGGATCCACCGGCGTCCTCGCCACCGAACCCGATGTTGAGCGATGCGATTCCAAGGTGCTGAAGGAACGGCGTGTAGTCGGAGCCGGAGCCGAGGGCGTCGATTCGAAGATCCGTTCGCGTGAGCGCTTCCTTTTTCTCCTCGTCCGTTCCGCGCAATCGGACTGCGGCCCGTGCTCGCTCGAACACGCTCACCTTTGTCTGCGGATCGGTAACTGACCGCGCAACCTCGCTGACGAACCGCTCGAGTGTGTGCGATCCGCCAACTCCAAGAAACCCTCGTCCGTTGCTGTCGGTGTTGATGTAAACGGCGCCGACTCGTGACAACAGCTCAGCGTGCTGCTCCACCCATTCAGTAGACCCGAGAAGTCCGGGCTCCTCGGCGTCCCACGCCGCGAACACGATTGTCCGCTTGGGCTTCCACCCGCTCTTCGCGAGCCCAGCAATGCCGCGGGCTTCCTCCATCAGCGCGACCATTCCGCTGATGGGATCGTCGGCGCCATTCACCCACGCGTCGTGATGATTCCCTCGAATGATCCATTCGTCCGGCCGCTCACTGCCACGCATCGTCGCTATGACGTCGTACGCCGGCTTGATGTCCCAGTTGAACTCCAGTTTAAGATGGACTTTTGCGGGTCCGGGTCCGATGTGATAAGTGATCGGAAGAGCGCCGCGCCACGACGATGGCGCAACGGGGCCGCCGAGTGCGCGAAGAAAGGGGAGCGCATCGGCGTATGAGATCGGAAGAACAGGAATCTTCGTGATCGTCGGAGCGCTCTTCACGTCGAGCCGCTTCGCGTTTTTCGTGGCGCCCATGCCTGGAGTGAGCGGATCGCCGGGATACGTCGGCATGTCTTGGACTGCACCGCGCTGGGCGCCGTACTCGTTGCGGAAGGCTCCCTTCGGATAAACGTCGCCCGCGAAATAGCCGTCATCGCGCGGGTCCGAATAGATGATGCACCCAATCGCTCCATGCTCGGCTGCAACTTTCGGCTTGATTCCGCGCCACGACTGACCGTAGCGCGCGATGACAATCTTTCCCTTCACGTCGATGCCGCGAAGGGCAAGCGAGTCATAGTCACGGGGGATTCCGTAGTTCACATAAACGAGCTCGCCGGTGACGTCCCCGTCCGCAGAATACGCGTTGTAAATCGGAAGCTGCTCGGCGATCTGATTGCTCGTCGGATCTTCGGTCAGCGCCGGCTCAGCGAGCTTCGCGGTGAACGGCGTGGGGGACAGCAGCTCCAGCCCGCGAGTCTTCGGAGTCGGGAAGAGAACATCGAACTGCTCGATCTTCGAGTCGTAGCCCCACGATCTGAACAGTGAATCGATGAACTGCGCGTTCGCCTTGCCGTGCGGCGACCCAACGTGATGCGGTCGGGCGCTGAGCCGCTGCATCCACGATTCGAGATTCTGCTTGTTCAACGAGGCATCATACCTCCCCTCGAGGGCAATCTGCCGCGTCGAGCTCTCGGCGGTGAAGCCGAGCAGGGGCGCGTCTGCGAGCGGTGTCGCGGCAACCAGTGTCGCAAACAGGCCGAACGCCGCGAGAGTCGAGTAGCGTCTTGCTTTCAATGTGACTCCGGTTGTGTGCGTGTCGCGCGGCGCCGGCCGCAGTCAGGAAACCTTGCGCGTCTTCTTTCGCAGAAAGTCCATCAGAATGAATTGCCCAAGCGTCATCGTGTTCGTGAAGTATGCTTTGCCACGGCTGATCTCGGATACGCGCTTCACGAATTCCACCAGTGCGCGGTCACGGGCGAGCATAAACGTGTTGATCATGATCCCCGAGCGCCGGCAATTTGCAACTTCCTTGAGCGTCTCGCCGACAACCGCGAGGTCGAGGCCCATCGAGTTCTTGTAGATGTGCCCGTTGGGCATCGTGAGAGCGCTTGGCTTGCCGTCGGTGATCATCACGATCTGCCGCATGTCCTTCTTCTGTGCCAGCAGGATGCGGCGCGAGAGCTTCAATCCTTCCGCAGTGTTGGTGTGGTACGGCCCCACCTGCGCCTGTGGCAGCATCGCCAGCGGGATCTCCTCGGCCGAATCGTGAAAGAGTACGACGCGCAGAGTATCGCCGGGGAATTGGGTGCGAATGAGATGAGTCAGCGCGAGGGCGACTTTCTTCGCCGGCGTGAAGCGATCCTCGCCGTAAAGGATCATCGAATGCGACGTGTCGAGCATCAGCACGGTCGCACACGAGGACCGGTACTCTGCCTGCCGCACCATCAGGTCGCCGTAGTCGAGGTCGAGCGGGATCTCGAGTGAGCCGGTGCGCGCGAGGGAGTTCTTCAATGTCTCGTTCACGTCGAGGTTCAGGACGTCTCCGAACTCGTACGGCTTGCTGTATCCATCGGCCTCGATGCCGGTTGCGAGGTACGGTGTGTCATGGCTGCCGAAGCTCGACTTGCCGAGCGAGCTCAGGATGGAGCGCAGCGACTTGTAGCCCAGGAAGTCGATTGCCTTGTCGGTGAGATTGAACTGGACCGATTTCGAGGCGGCGTGTGCGAGTCCGCCGGGACCGGTGACAGACTGATGACCGGCCGGCATTTGCGGAGGCGCGTCGAGCTTGAGGTAGCCCTCCTCGCTCAACCGCTTGACGAGATCGTCGAGAAGCTGGGCGAGCTGGTCCTCGGAATCCTCGTCGCCTTCTCCGCGAAGCGCCTTCAGCAGCTCCGGCGTGAACTGCCCGCTCTCGATCAGCGCCTCGAGGATGGCCTGCTTGAGCGCCTCGAGTGATCTGTCCGCTTCTTCTCCGTAATCGCCCCAGGGATCAAACTGCGAGCCACCGGCAAACCCGGACTGGAGCAGAAAATCGGCGAGCTTCTCCAGCAGCGACTGCAGATCGACCGCATCAGCCATCTCGGGGCTGAACTTCGAGTACGTATGCGACCGCATGCCGAATAATACAGTCCGCGCGGGGGTCGTGTATAATCAAGCGAATGCCGGGAACGGTGCAGTCACTCAATCCCTTCCGGGTGCTTCAGGCGCACCGGAATTTCCGGCTCTTCTGGATCGGCCAGACAGTTTCGCTGATCGGAACGTGGATGCAGCAGGTGGGTCAGGGGTGGCTCGCCCTGCAGCTGTCGAACAGCGCATTCATCGTGGGACTCGTGAGCGCGGCGGGATCGCTGCCGATTCTGTTCTTCTCGCTCTACGCCGGCGTGATCGTCGACCGGCGCGACAAGCTTCGCCTCGTTATGTGGGCGCAGGTGCTGCTGTCGATCGAGGCAGTCATGCTCTGGTGGCTCGTCTGGTCGGGGTGGATAACGATCCCGCTCCTGGTCGCGCTCGCTTTCATCAATGGGTTGATCAGCGCTGTCGAGATTCCGGCTCGGCAGTCGCTGATGGTGGACCTTGTTGGCCGCGAGGATGTGCTGGACGCGATTGCGCTGAACTCGGGCGGCTTCAATATCGCGCGCATCATCGGCCCTTCGATTGCGGCGGCGACAATCGCGGGAATTGGCCTGGCGTGGTGCTTTGCCATCAATGCGCTGAGCTACATCGCGGTGATAGGATGCCTCGCGGCAATCAATCTGCCCAGGTTCGTTCCAGCCGAGACGATCCTGGCTGCGCGGGAAGGGTTCAGGCAGGGAATAGCGTACATGCGATCGCGGCGCGAAGTGCTGGGGATCATGGGCGTGATCGCGGTCTGGTCGATCTTCGGGCAGCAGTACCTGACGATGATGCCGGTGATAGCGCGCGACGTTCTGCATACGGGCGCGGGCGGCTACGGATTTCTTGTGACGGTGGTTGGTGTCGGCGCGTTGACTGGGGCGCTGACGTTGGCGGCTCTCAGCAATCGCGTGCGCCGAGGCCGACTCTTCCTTCTGTCGACCTTTTCCTTCGCGACGTTACTTGTCGTTTTCTCGCTGGTGCGCGTGATGTGGCTCGCCGCCGTGATCCTGGTGCTGCTCGGACTCACGATGATGCTCAACGGAGCGCTGGCAAACGGGATCCTGCAGTCGGTCGTACCCGATGAGCTGCGCGGCCGAGTGATGGCGGCGTACGTGTTCGTTTACGTGGGGTTCACGCCGATTGGAGCGTTGATCACGGGCGCAGTTGCGAACGCTGTGAACGTTCAGTGGGCGATCGGAGGAGGGGCTGGCGTCATGCTTCTCTATTCGGCGTGGGCGTTCTGGAAGTTCCCGGAAATGCGACGAGTATGACCTTTCTGCGAAGAAACAAACTGCACACGCTCGTAGCTAGAGCTTTTCAGCAGGAGCTATTTAGCTGCCTACTACTCTGACCGTTCGATTACATGATAGGGACCTACGCTGACCGTTCTTTTGTTGGCCCGCCACCCGAAAGGTCAGTGTCGCCCGCAGCTAGCAGGCTCAAGCTGCAAGGCTCAAGCTACGAGCGTGTGCAGTTGTTCTTTCATCCGCGCCGTGCGGCCGGCGTTCCTCGCACAAACGCTATGTAGTCAGTAGATGCAGGCGTATCGCCGCCGGCACGAACCGCGGCAGCGATTTGCCCCCGGTGATACGCCCCGTGCAGGGCGACATGGAGCAATATGTCGCGCACGGATGATGTGAACTCCAGGCCCGCGCTGTTCCTGTACGTCACGCCGCTGTCGAGGCCGATGTCGTCGAGTGATTCGACCAATGCGGAGAATTCATCGGCATTTCTCGTCGCCAGTTCCTGGCACTGCGCCAGCGAGAGCTTGGGCCAGACCTCGACTTCCGGTTTCACCTGCCCGATTCGCGACAGCCACACATGCTCGGCCGCAACGACATGGGCGAACAGGTCGAGCGTTTGGGGCGGCGGATTGACGGCGTCGGTGAGGCTGGCCTGCACGCGCGCGTCGGCCCATCGGAGGTGATCGAACAATCGAGAGAGAGAAGCGTCCATCTCAGGAAAAAACTCCGTCAAACATCACAAATCAAGCTCGAAATGTGCTATATTGAGAGAGGAAATGGGGCGCTCCGCCGGCCAAGGCCGGGCGGAGCGCTGCGATTATGGGAACTGTACCTCACCGGTGAAGCTTAGATGAAAACGAAGACAAAGACTCCACAGGCAATCTATCAGCACGAGAAGAAGCGCTCGGAGCGCGAGCGAAACAGCGTTCACGCGGCGCTGATGAAGGACGCGAAGGCTGCGTTCGAGCAGATGCTCGAGGACGGCAGGCAGGCCCGCAAGGGCGGCCGCCCTAAGGGCAGCAAGACAAGAAAAGACTGAACCCGGATCACATTGGTATTGAAAGAGGGCGGCCCGCATGGCCGCCCTCTTTTGTCGTCCCGGCAATGCTGGACACGAGGCTCGGTCTACATAACGTTCAGCGATGCTCGCCGGCTCTCGGGCACCTCCTCGAGCAGAACCTCCTCCGAAACATGCATGCTGAGATGGGCTTTCAGATTTCTGCTGTGTCCAGCTCTTGGGATTTGTGCCCTCCCGGCCATATCGGGCGGCCAGCAATACGTCACGGACGACGCCGCAATCACAGAGCTCAAAGCATGTCAGATTCAAGTCTGGCACGGTCAACGTTCATCATGGGCTCTACCGGTCTGCACCCCGCTTCGCAATCTGGAGGTGTCGGCTGGCCTTATCGCGGTGTGGAAGGACGAAGGTGATGGACATCCTGAGTACGTGGCCCAGCTCAAGTCCATTCTCATTCCGAGCAGCGCAGCGCGTCGCTGGGGGGTAGGGCTGGTTCTCGGAACCGGTCGCGACCCCGGGCTAACTGGGGTCCGTGATCCCGGATGGAACGTGTATACCTACCTGCCTGTCACAGCTTCATTTCTCAACGAAAGACTGATTCTTCACAGTAACATTGGGTACCTGTACGACCACCGGACTGGCCACGAGAACGACCGTCAATTGCTGACGCTCGCGAGTCGTGCAGATGTTCGTTTACGCAAATATTTCGTGATCGTTGGCGAGATTTATGATTCCGCAGGCAGCGAGGCCGAATTTCAGATCGGGCTACGCGCGTGGGGTCGCCCGGAGAAGGTGCAATTCGACCTCAGTTACGGAGGATTCCTGACGCGGGCCGGACAGGCTGCGGGTTTCACGCTCGGCGTCGCGCTCACGACACCGCCCATCCTCTGAGAGACGCGACACCAGAACGTCGTAACACCCGTCTGATACCTGCGAGAGCCGCGCTCGTCACGCAGTCTCTGTTGATCCCGGCTTTTTCCTGGACCAGACTCGAATTGGCGCTAAGCTCGGAGCTGGGCTGGAACATCCCGATCAAAGCTCCTCGAGAGATTGAGTGCCGATGGTTGGCTGCCTCACCGAGTCGAATGGTGAGGGCAATGATGCAAAACCTGCACTCGATGATACAAAAACGGCATTTCGCGGTTGCGCACAGCAGTCATCATTCAATGGCTGAAGCGGATTGTACGTTCGACCGGCGACTGTGGCCGCTGGTGACGCTCAGATATCGGGCAGTCAGCGCGTTTCGGACCCTCATATGCGAATTGCGGCGTTCGTTCAACCTCAGTTGCACGGCAAGCTTGAGCGTGCAGTCAGATCGGATGACTCGCTGATCCAGGCCGAATCATGGTCGGGCCTGACAACAATTGTGCGACGGCACCGTATCGACATCGCAGTAGTCGATCCGTTCGCCCGCCGCCACGACGACGTACAACAGGTGACAAGCCTGGCGACTCACTTTCCTGACCTGCCGATTCTCGTTTACACCGTTGCCGGCCCCTCCACCGCACGCTCAATCCTCGCGCTCAACAATGCGGCGATAAGTCATGTATGTCTTCACCCGTTTGAAGGAACAGGACCAGACTTTCGTGAGGAAATGACTAATGCGATCGAGGACACTCTGTCCTCTCGTTTTGTTGAGGGCGTCGCTGAACGCATTGAGTTGCTTCCGGAGGACTTGCGTCGGGGCGTTCAACGGATGTTCGCGAAGCCCGAGCAATTCAAGACTGCCAGCGATCTAGCTCTGTACGCTGAAGTGACTCCGTTACGGATGTATCGGTGCTTCGAAACCGCAGAGCTGTGTTCCCCAAAGCGGTTGCTCGTAGCAGCGCGACTCCTCCGGTTTTACGGACACACGCACCTTGCAGGCTTGAGCCCGCATTGGGCGGCAAAGAAGCTGGGCTACCCCGATAGTCGTGTCTTAGCACGCTATTCACTGAATAGCCTCGGGGTTGCGCTCACAGAGTTAATCCGTATGGACGAAGCAAAGCTGCTGCCCCAGCTCGTCAAGATGGTAAGGGCTGAGGGAAGCATTCCGGCGCCGCATTTCGCACCAAGGGTCGGTGCACGAGCGCGGCCGTTGCCCGATATGAATGAACGGAAATTGACATAAACGAACATCTGTCCCGTCGCACGATTCATTAGTTTCACCCTGGGTTCCAAAAAAACGGATGATTTTTTCACCAGGGAGCAGTAATGATCGACCGACATTCTTTTGCCCGATCGAAACCCCGCATCTTCGGGTTCGGAGCTCTTGTGGCCCTAACTCTCGCGGTGTCGTGTTCGCCGGATGGACCAACGCCGAGCGCTCCGAGGGGCGAGTCGCTACAACCTCGTCACGTTTTCAGCGACGCCCCCAGCCTGGTTGGCGACGCGCTCGCCGGCCGCGTTAGGCGAGGTGAGCAAGATGAAATGCTTCGTCTCGAGGCTCAACTTCCCGGCTTCGGGGGTTTTTTTATTGATAGTCTTGGCGAAGTGGTTGTGTACATGCGCTCTTCGGACGAGTTCACGCCCGCGAATGTTAGAGCGCTCCTGCACCTGAAGTATGCTGCGCGTCCGGAAGCGCCCGTTCGTTCGGTGATGGCTCCAGCTGCGCGCGCACGAATCCTCGAGGGAGCCTATGCGTTGTCGGAGTTGATCGCCACCGAAAACCGGATCGTGAGCCGGGCGATGGGTATCAAAGGCATCGTTGGGGTAGGCACGTCGTTGATTCGCAATAGAGTGAAAGTAGGTTTTCGTGATAGCCTCAGTATGACGCGGGGTCTCGATGCAATTGCGTCCGCGGGCGTCCCCCTCGCAGCACTAATTCCAGAGGTGTGGGGAGAACTAAGACTTGAGGCAACCTGGAAGAGCAAAATCCGCCCAACGCGCGGGGGTATCGGCATACACGTCAGAAACCAAACGGCGATGCCAAATTGGGGCGCAGCCGGCAGTCACGGTTTCAATGTTCGAACGTCGAATGGAACAAACTACTTCATGACAGCGAGTCACGTAGCACAGAACTACCGGGGAATAAATGGGTTGACGGGCGACACCGTATTTCAGTACGACCGGGCTTGGCCTGGAACTCCCATTGGCGTGATCGAGTTGAACCCTGCTTGGAATACAGGCGCAAGCTGCCCGTTCGACTCCACTACACAAACAGGTGCAGATATGTGCACGGAGGCCGATGTGGCGCTCGGGCGATTTATCGGTGGTGTCACAGGCGAGCGAAAAATTGGAACGTCAGTGTATGAAGGACAGAACGGCCAGCCCGGTACCCAGGACATTAACGGCTATTACCCGATTCAAGGCGTGTTGAGTCCGGAGTTTGTGATGACAAGCACTCACGGCGTGCACAAGTCTGGCCAGACCACGGGCACAACGACTGGCGAGATCGACGTGCCATTGACGACGATCTTTGTGACTGCCGGGTTCCCCTCAGCACCGCCGCCGCCGTCTAACCACCTGTATCTTGCTCTGCAGAACGTAGCCAGAGTCGCCCACGCTGGACACGGAGGAGGCGACAGCGGCGGAGCGGTCTTTGCTGGAAACGGGTCTCCCTATTACGCGCTAGGGATACACGTAGGTGGTGACGGCACCATCAGTAATGGTATTTGCAATGCCGGAGTGAACTGCGCCTTTTACTTTGCGCGCTGGGACAGAATCGAGGCCCGCTTTGGACTTGGGCCGCTTAACCCTAATACAGTGCAATAATCTGTGAGCGATAGACGCGCTGACTGATGCCTTTTCGCGTCGCAAGGAGCTAGTACAGTACAAATGAAACGTCTATTGGAAAGCGAATGGTCGACCGTTAAACGTCGAGCTGGACTTCTACTCCTCTACTCAGTTGCATCAGGTTCAGTTGGGTGTGCCGCTACAACGGCGTTGAATTCGTTCACCATCCGCATAGTCGAAGACACCGTAAGACTGACGCGAAGTCCACAAGGAGCGTCTTTCCATGTTACGGCGGTAATTCGCAACGATGCGGACCGGCTATTGTATTGGTCGTTGTGCGCGCCCTACGCCCAGCGCGAGATCAGCGGCTCTTGGCAGACCGTTTGGGTTCCCGTCTGTTTGGAGGCCGGGACTGCACCTTCAATCGCCCCCGGGGATTCGGCGACTGTACCCGTTCGAGCTTCCGCGTTCACGAGTCCAACCACGTTCCCTCGGCTTGATCCAAGAATGTCCGCCGGTCAATACCGTTTGGTCTTTGATGTTGGGTTCGACATCAATTCGAGCGGTGCAGTGACCTCACTTCCTGTCGAGCGCCGCGCCTCATCGACCTTTGTTGTTGTGGAGTCGGGAGGCTTGTAGCGCCTGTCGGGTTCGGGATCGCCTCAACACTCTGAACCGTCGGATGCGGAACCCGCATGGCCTATGGTGTGAGAGGAGAGAGTAGGAGTTTGTCCTTTACTCAGCATCCCGACGCGCAGTTCGGCTTCGTTTCTCAACGAACGACTGATTCTCCACGTTTGACGGCTATCTGCACGACCGCCGAACCGTGCCCGAGAACCCCGTCAGCTCCTAACGGCCGCGCGTCGTGCAGACATTTGATTTTGCAAATACTTCGTGGTCGTTGGGCGAAGATCAATGCTTCCGCGGGGCGCGAAACCGAATTTCAGCTTGGCGTTTGCGCATGGCCCCTCCGTGAAGGTGCAGTTCGACGTCGGTAACGGGGACACCTAATGCGGGCGGGACAGGCGGGCTGGACTCTCGGCTCGCGCTCACAACACTGCCCATCCTCTGAGAGAAACCCGACAGGAGGCGTTTCACACCCATTCAATAACTTTGCGCAGGCCGCATTGCGCATTACACTCTCAGCTAATGCCCTTCTTGATCGCTTTCGTTACCGCATCAGCGAAGGTGTCAATCTCGTCGAGCGTCGTGTAGACATTGGGCGTGATCCGGATCCCGTTGAACTCCGGATGCAGAATCGGAGTGTTCACGATCCGGTAGTTCGTCATCAACCACGCGCCAAGCTTATCGAATTCCAGCCCGTCGACGTTGAAAAGCCCGAGAGCCCCGGACTGCTTCGCGTCGAACGGCGTCAGCACATGCACCCTCGGACTCTCTGCGAGCAATCGCTTCGCCCAGCGATCGCGCAAAAAGCGCAGCCGGGCGAATTTCCGCTCCCCACCGATCCCGCGCTGAAATGCCAGTGCCGCCGAGATCGCGTTGTGATTCGCCGCCGGATGAGTCCCGATTTCCTCGTATTTCCGGATGTCGTTGTCCTGGCTTGGGGCCGCTGCCATCAGCGGCCATAACGACTTCTGCTTTTCCTTCCGCACGTAAAGGAATCCCGTGCCGATGGGAGCTAGCAGCCACTTGTGCAGACTCGTTCCGTAGTAGTCCACACCCAGCTCATCCCGCGTGAAAGGGAAATGTCCGAACGCATGAGCTCCGTCGACGAACACCTCGATGTTGCGTGGTCGCGCAAAGTCCACGATCTCGCGGACGGGCATTATCTGCCCGGTGAGATTCGTGATGTGAGGGAACTCGATGATCCGCGTCCGCGGCGTCACCGCCGCCTTGATCTGATCCGCGATGTATTTCATCGACGGAGGCGGCACCTTGAACGCCACCTGCTTAACGACGATCCCTTCGCGACGCTCCCGCTGCTGCCATGCGGTGAGCATCCGGCCGTAGTTCTGGTTCGTCACCACGACCTCGTCGCCGCGCTTCAAGTCGAGGCCCATGATCATATTCTCCAGCGCCTCGGACGCGCCACGCGTGATGGCCATCTCCTCGGGATCGCACCCGAACTCCCTCGCGAGATCGCGGCGCACACTCTCTATGCGCGGCTCGAGCACTCGCCACATGTGCTCCGCCGGCGACTCGTTCGTGAACCGAAGGTCGCGGATCATCGCCTCGAGGACGTGACTCGGCGTCGGACACACGCCGCCGTTGTTCAGGTTGATCAACGTGCGATCGGTGTCGAACGCGCGCTGGATCTCGCTCCAGTAGGCCTCGTCGTCCGCCAGCTCATCCGGAGTGCGATCACCCGCGACGGCATTTGCCCGGAACAGCGCGCCAATCGCGGTCTCGCGGAATACCGGAGTGGCGGCGAGACCCGCGCTCGCCATTCCGTGCAGAAAATCGCGACGACTGGTCACGTAACGTCGGTTGGAAGATCCTCGTGCCTCGCGGCGAGGAAGGCGATTATCGCCGTCGCCGCAAACGTCACGAAGAGAATAGTGAATGGGTGTCGGCCAAGATTGCTCTCGATGCTGTTCGCCGCGTACCAGGTGAAATAAAGCGTGGGCGCCAGGCAGAGGACGATCGCGGTTCCGAGCCAGAAGGTCCTCTTGAAATGGATCCACAGCGACGCGATACCGGGAAAAACGAGCGGATAGCCCCACCAGTAGGGAAGGAGCACTTCTGAATTCGCCTGGTTCGCGGCGTGCTGAGCGAGAAACGCCAGCAGATGCGCGACCAGCATTCCGACGATGCCCATGGCGAAGAGCACGGCGTAGGTCATTGCCGTCCGTTCCGGATTAGGCACGATCAACCCTCCGGTCTCGCCGAGCGCGCAACACGCAAAAGGCAACTGAGGACCACACGCGACCCGCTGATCGCTGCTCGCTGTCTGCTGCGCGCTTTTTCACGCTGGTGTACACGCGGCCAGGAAGGTGTCCCTGAAATGCGCTACCGGCACCGGGCCCATCCCCATGAACCGCTCGTGAAAGGTCTTCGCTGAGAAACCGGCACCGGTGGCGGCTCTGCACGCTTCGCGCAGCTCGATGATCGCGTTCTTTCCGAGATTGTACGTGATCGCCTGCGTCGGCCACTTCGAGTAACGATAAATCGCGCGATAAGCACTGTCGGCGATGGCCCGCGCCGTCGGATCGCCGGCCGCATTCAGTCTGGCGTTCGGATAGAACGAGACGTGCTCGGTGAAATAGTCGATCGCCTGATCGAACGTCATCCGCTGCGTGTGCAGTCCCACGTCCACACGAATGCGCACCGCGCGCAACAGCTGCCCCTGTAACTCGTAGAGATATTCGCCCGGCGAGTAGAACCCGTACTTGTGATTCGGCCTGGGCTCGGCCATCAGCTCTTCGCTGTACAATCCCCAGCCCTCGGTTGGCATAGAATCGGTCCACATCGCGGAAGAGTCCTCCACCGCGCCGGGAGTCAGCCAGCGGATGTTGGAGATCTGATCCGCGTGCTGGTTCATGTATCTGTAGTGCCAGTCGTGACCGGGAAAGCCCTCGTGCACCGCGGTATCGGCGACCGACGCGAAGTTGTTGAGCTTGAGTGCCGCGGGATCATTCCCCGTAGGGGTCAGATAGAAGCGGCCGGCTCCTGCCTTCTTGAAAGGCGGCGCGGGATAGTAGGCGGCGTCGATCGCGCTGCGAAGCACGGGCGGCGTCGGCACCACCTCCAGACGATATTCTGCGGGAATGTCGAACAGATTGAACTGACGCCCGTACGCGACAGCGCGCTCACCGGCGTCGCGGTACCACTTGAAGAGCTGGTTGTCGTCCTTCGGGGAATCCTTTGACAGGAAATCCATCACCCGGCGGATGCCGATGTTCTTCTCTGCATCGGTGTTGAAGGAGAGTCCCATCTTTGCTTCAGCGGAGAATTCTCTCGCCACCTCCACCATCTTCGCCGTATAGAGCGCGACCTGAGCAGCTCCGTACTCGTACAGCTCTGCTGCGCCGCGCGGGTCGAACAGCGCGTTATGCACGCGCCATTCGTATTCAGCCTCTCCCGATGCGAAGCGATCCACAGCTTCATTGACATCGTACGTCTGCGAGAGAAAATCAGCGAACGCATCCCAGGCGGCTCCTGCCGTGATACCTGCCGCTGTCAGCTGTGCGAGCATCGGCTGAGCGAACGGCCGGGTTCCAAGAAACGGCTGGGCGGTTTTCGGTAGCGTGTTCCGGAAATAGTCCGCATTCGCTTTGCTCCCCGTGATGCCGTCACGCTGCACCATCCGCTTGTCGGGGATGTTGCCGGCCGTCTTGCCGGCGAGAAGATTCGCTTTCGCCACCTCGAGATAGACGGGAATCGCCTGAGCGCGAATGAGCACGGCTTGCCAGTCCGATTCGTTGCCCAGGAGACCGTTGCCGAGGTCGGGCATCTGTTGGATCTGCCAGTCGATTCCGCGGAATGGCTCCTGGACGTAGGTGTCCAGCGCGCGCTGGTAATACCGGAGATCCCCCAGCTGGTGAATCAGAAAGTCGACCTGCGCGTTCATGAGCCGGTAATCGATCTGCTCGACAGGCGTCAGCGGCGCCAGGACGGTGGGAGCAGCGGCCGCCGGTTGAGACGGCGCGACCGTGGCCGGTTGAGCCGGCGCGACTGCCGCCGGCGCCATTCGAACGAGCACTGCCTTGACGTCGCGATAGAAGCGGATCTCGTCCTGCAGCGACTGAGGGCGATAATCCCGAAGCCGCATGTTCGAGTCGGCAAGCTCGGGGCTGTAGCCGTCGCCGCCGAGGTACGTCGAGGTAACCGGATTGCGCTGGAGATGGAAAATAAAGAATCGGTCCCGCAGAGCGGTGAACGTCGCCGGAAGCGGAGTTACAGGCGCAAGCACTGGAGCCGGTGCGCACGCCTGCACGTTCCGCAGCACCCCAAAGCCGACTGCTGTGACGGATGCTCTCTGAAGGAACGATCGTCGATTCATCGCGGGCCTGGCACGGTGCGAGAGTGGGCTGGCCTCATGACAGATACCTCGCTCGCAAAACCTCGAGATGGTGATGCTCGTGTCCCGCGATGACGAACGCGAGCGCCCGGACGCTCGTCTCGACGCCGTTCGCGATGCCTCGGCGCATCAAAGCCGTCTCGTCGAGGCTCCGATACAGATACAAAGTCGCATGTCTGAGATGCACGAGCTCGGCCAGAAGATCCTGAATCGGAACGTGGGAAAAGGGCGCCTCTTTCACGTATTCGTTCTCGTCGAATCCGGGGAGCGGCGTTGGATCGTTGCGCGAAAAGCGAAATGCGCGCTGTGAAAACACACGCTCGCCGTCCGACAGATGGCCGATTATCTCGCGGATGCTCCATTTCTCCGGCGCATACCGCTTGTCTTCCATGCCGGGCGCAAGCCCGCGCACCAGCGCAGTCGTTTCCTCGATCTGGCTCTCCAGCACATCGAGGACGTTGCCTTCCGGAACACGCGAAACGTACTCCGCAGCGGACAAGGCGTATTCCGTTGGATCGGGCCGTGTAGCGAGTGGATGTCCCATAATCAGGTTGCCCCGCGACGCTGGGGATGCAGCGCTTTCTTGAGAATCGCAATCTGCCCGCCGTGATAGGCTGCATGCTGCGTGACACCGTGAAGCATCGCGGCGATAGTGCGCTCGCTCTGGGGTGCGTTTCTCGCGAGATCCTCATCGCTCATGCCTGCTACGATCTCCCGCAGTCGCTCGTGGCTTTCTGCAAGCGCGGCCCGCGCCTCCGCCCAGCGATTCTCGGAGATTGGGCCCGGTCGGGGCCAGTCCTCACCCTCGGACGGCGCAACCTGGCCACCGGTGATGCGCCGTCTGGCGATGTTGGCCCACGAGGTTATGTGGAGCACCAGCTCCCAGATGTTGTGCGCCGCAGGAATTGGACGCTGAATCGCATCCTCGGCGCTTATGCCGACGAGAATCTCGTTCAGAGCCGGACCATGCCATGCGTCGCCGATCAGCGCACGGCCGATCTCGTCGGCGATGCCCTGACCATGGCTTCGCGCGCGCAACGTGCCTGTCAAATGTCGATCCTCGGATTGTCGATCACGTGTCGGTGATAGCCGGGCAAAGGTGTTCTCGACCGCAGGCGGGGCATTTCATCCGCCCATCCTTGCGAGTGGCTCGTAGAGCTCGATGCGATTGTTGTCCGGATCCCTCACCCACGCAAAGCGGCCGTAGTCGAAGTCCTCGACTTTTTCCATCGCGATGCCGTCGGTCTCGAGCTGCGCGATGAATGCGTGAAGATCGTCGACTCTGTAGTTGACCTCGAACTCATGACGGCCGGCCGAGAGCGGCTTGTCTGTCTGACTGATGGAGAAGACTGTGCTCGCGCGCATGGACGGATCGAGGTCGAAGCGGTAATGGAACTCCATGCCGTAGGTCTGTGTGCCCTCGTACTGGGTGAACTCGATCCCGAGGTGCCGCGTGTACCAGTCGGCGAGCTCTTTCGCCTTGTTCGAGAACAGAAATACGCCTCCAATGCCGTTGACGGCGAGGCGCGGGCCAGCGGTTGATTCTGTCATGCTTGGGGGTGAGGAATCAGGTTCGTCCCCGGGAGGCCAGGTAGAGCAACAGGATGTAAAGCGCGGCCAGTCCGACCATCAGGATGCCGCCCTTCAATGATACCGGCAGGAGGTACGACGCGTTACTGCCGTCGGTGGCGATCAGGTATACCCATTCGTCGAGGGCGAGCGCGAGCCCGGAACCGAATGCCATGGACGCGGCGTCCAGTATCAGCGATCGCCCGCTGAAGAGCGCGAGCGGGATTCCACCTGCGGTGATCAGGAGAAGCCCGGTGAAGAGATGGTGGATGTTGTACCCGGCGACGTCGAAGTCCGAATTCGGCGACATCGTGAGCATCGCACGAGTGACGACGAACGTCACGACGAGCGATGCGAGAACCAGCTTGGCGCGGCGGGTATCCATAGCGCACGAAATTACCGCCCCGGCCCATCGTGTCACAAATCGCGACTGTCTGGAACCTTCTTCATAGATGCCAGAGAAATCGTTTCTCACAAGCTGAACCATGATCTCATGTCGCGCATACAGAATGGGTTATCGTCCAACAGCCTGGGATGCACGAAAAAAAGGCCGCACCCGAAAGTGCGGCTCGATTACCTCTGCGCGGGCCCCTTAGCTAGCGCGGAGGGCGCGCTTCGATCTGGGCGGGGCGGCATCGAGGAGCTGAGGCAGCTGCCAGTCGTTGCCCAGCTTCTTCTGAAAGCAGCGCTTCGGAACTATCTCGACTCCGGCAGTCGTGAGGTTCTCGTACCGCGAGAGCTTCTCAGGGTACCGTGAGATGGCAGTCGGTGCATAGTCGAGCGCGAGGAAGAAGTTGTCCGTCAGACTGAGGGCGAAGATCTCCTCGATGTCCCGCGCCCGTGCCAGTCGCTCGACTCCGAGAACAACCTGGGTGCCGAGGCCATTGCCGTGCTCATCCCGTGCGACGGCCACCGACGACACCTCGGCGAGCGACGGCGAGTACTCGTCGAGCGCGGCACACGCGACGACGCGCCCGCCTTTGACGGCAACGACGTAGTTCTCGATGTTGAGGGAGATCTGCTCGAGGGTTCGGGGCAGCATCAGTCCTTCGGCCGCGTAGCCTTTCACGAGGTCGTAGATCTGCTCCGAGTCCGATTGCTTTGCCGGTCGCACCAAAGGCTGCGCACGGGCGACGCCGGGGCGTTGCGCGAAGGGGAGGCTGGCTGCAGCTGCCGAGTGATTATGCACTCTAAATGAATAAATAATCACACAGCCCCGCGCAAGAGGGAAACGGGGGGAATCGGTCCGGCCGAGCGCTTACCGGGGCGGGAGCTTACCTGTAACCTGCCGCCAGCCGAGTGCGGCGCCGCGTCTCGCGGAGATCTGGGCGACACCGACGAGAACAGCGCTAGCCGCAGTCCAGAGGAGTGCTTCTTTCCACCTGGTTTTCAGCGACTCGGGCCGGTTGGGGGGCTGTTTCGATGTAACTGCCCGCCAGCCGGCGTTCAGGGACTTCTCCACGATCGCGCCGGCCACCACGGCTGATCCAGCGCCGACGGCCATCCAGACTGCTTTACTCGCCGCCTGTTTCATCGGGGCCTACCGTTGTGCGTAAACCCGGCTGCGGCCTGCTCTGTCGAAGGTGAGAACGTCATACCGCTCCTTCATCGCACCCTCCATGCCGGGAGACCCTGCAGGCATGCCCGGGACGGCGATTCCGAGAACAGCGGGCCGCTCCTCGAGCAGTCTTTTGATGACGTCGGCGGGGACATGTCCTTCGACGACGTATTCGTCGACGACAGCCGTGTGACAGGCCTCGTGCTCGGGCTTCACTCCATATTTCTGTTTGACCAGCGCCAGGTCGGGCATGTCCACCGACTCCACCTGAAATCCATTCTGGGCGAGGTGTTGCACCCAGGCCTTGCAGCATCCGCACTGCGGGGTCTTGTAGACCTTGATCGCGATGGGTTTGGCCGAGCTCTCGCCAGTCTCCACGCTCGGCGCAGTTGCATCCGGGGTTGGCTCCGATGCAGTCGCATTCGCGACAGTCGCATCCCCAAGAGTCGCATTCGCCGGAGTCGCATCCGCGCCATCCCCGGAGCACGCCGCCACGAGAGCGACAACGGCCACGACTGAAACTCCAATCACGTTTCGTACAACTTTATTCACTTTGATTCCTCGATTGGTGCGTTTGCTTCCTGCCATGCCCGCCATCCGCCGGCCATCGATGCGACTTTCGTATAGCCCATCCGTTGAAGCGAATCAGCGGCGAGCGCAGCGCGGTATCCGCCGCCACAGTAAAGTATCAGCTCGCTGGCCTTGTCCGGCGCGAACGTTTCGATGTCGCGCTCGATGATACCCTTGCCGAGATGTTCGGCTCCCTTCGCGTGGGCCTCGTTCCACTCGTTGTCTTCGCGCACGTCGATGAGCCGCGCGCGCCCACTCTCGAGCGCTGCTCGCGTTTCTTCGACGCTGACTTCCCGCACGCGTGACTTCGCATCGTCGACGATCCGAAGAAATCCTGGCGAGTGCTGCTTGTGGGCGTGAGCCATTCGAGCCTCTATCGAGCCGCGCGACGTTTTCGTGCCGGACGCGGAGGTCCATCCAGCTCGGCGATTGTTCGCGTCGACGGTCCGCGAATGCTCCTGAGATTCGCCGAGACCTGCTCCGCCCGTTCCATCGCGCGGAGAATGTTTTCGCCGGCGAGCTTTCGGAGATCTTCGTCCGACCAGCCGCGATGTGCAAGCTCCGCGAACAGCGCCGGATACTTCGAGACATCCTCGAGGCCCACCACGACGTCCGTAATGCCGTCGAAGTCGCCCCCGATGCCGACATGGTCGACACCCGACACGCGCCTCACATACTCGATTTGCTCGACAACGTTCGAGATCACCGCTGCGGGCGGAGGCTTCAAAACACGGCGCGCGGTGATCTCCCGACGAATCGCCAGGGTGTCGCGGCCAAGTTGCTTGCGCAGCTCTGCCTGGAACAGCCCGTCTTCATGCGCGTACGCGGCGACCTCGCGCGATACGAATGCGGTCACGAACGGAATCATCACGACACCACCATTTCCCGGCATGCGCCTGAGAATCGCGTCCGGAACATTGCGCTTGTGATTCACGACACCCTGCGCGCCCGAGTGTGAAAAAATTATGGGAGCCGCCGTTACATCGAGGGCGTCGCTCATCGTTGCCGGCGCCACGTGCGACAGGTCGACGAGCATTCCCATGCGGTTCATCTCGCGCACCACTTCCTTGCCGAACTCGGTGAGGCCGCCGTGCTTTGCGGAGTCCTGCGCGGCGTCGGCCCAATCCGTCGTCACATTGTGCGTCAGTGTCATGTATCGTGCGCCAAGGTCGTAGTACATCCGCAATGTGCCGAGTGAATTCTCTATCGCGTGCCCGCCCTCGAGGCCGAGGACCGACCCGATTTTGCCCTCCTTGTGCGCGCGTCTGAGATCGCGCGCGGTGAGTGCCCATGCGAGCCTCTCGGGATATCGCTCGACTATCCGGCGGGCGATGTCGATCTGCTCGAGCTGCACGCGGGCGAATCCTGAGTCTGCAATCTCACCCGGGATGTAGATCGACCAGAATTGTCCGCCGACCATTCCCTGGCGAAGGCGCTCAAGATCAGTGTGACCAGCGGTTCGCTGGCGAAGATCGTAAGCATTGACGTCGCGCGGCGCCGTTCTGCTCTCGCGAATTGCCCACGGAAGATCGTTGTGCCCGTCGATCAGCGGCGTCGTCGAGAGGATGCGCCGCGCGCGGTCGAGATCGGTTTCAGGTTGTCTCGATACCATCGGCATGCAGGCCGTGAGCATCAGGAGCGGCAGTTTCCATCTCATTTGATGAGGATCCGGAACGACAGCGGGCTCTCCGTCGCATGCAGCCGGAGAGCGCACGAATTGCGAAGAAACAAAGTATAACGCGCTGGACGCACCTACTCCATCGCGCTAGAATCCGCGTATGACTGAGCGCGAAGCGGGCACGCTGGATTTTGGAGACCAGGGCTCGCTCGACGCTGCACTCTCCGACATCGCGCACGGACTTCGGGAGTCGGGAATCCTGCGGGTCACGCGCCACGTTCGCGGAATGATCGCGCGCGGCGAGAAGGTGGTGAATCTCACGGTCGGCGATTTCGATCCCCGCTACTTCCCGATTCCGCGAAAGCTCGCCGAGGAGATCCAGGCGGCGGTGGGGCGCGGCGAGACCAATTATCCGACGCCCGAGGGGATGCTGCCGCTGCGGCAGGCGATCTCCGACTATGTGTATCGCACCGCCGGCGTGCGATATCCCATCGAGGCGATTGTCGTGTGCAGCGGAGGCAGGCCGGTTCTCTATGGAGCGTACCGCGCGATCCTGAATCCAGGCGACAAGGTGCTCTACTCAGTTCCGTCATGGCAGAACGACGCGTACTCGTGGCTGACGGGAGCGGAGTCGATCGAAATCGAAGCGTGTCTGGAGACGGGGTTCCAGCCAACGCTGCAGCAGCTTGCGCCGCATCTCTCGAAGGCCACGATGCTGTGCCTCTGCTCTCCGGGAAATCCAACGGGCACGGTGATGACAGCCGAGCAGCTGACGGAAATTCTCGAGGCGGTGGTCGAGGAGAATCGCACACGCGAGGCAGCGGGACGACGTCCGCTCTTCGTGCTGCACGATCAGATGTACGGCGCCCTGGTCACAGAGGGGCAGAAGCACACTTATCCCGCCGCGGCAGTGCCCGAGTCGGCGCGTTACGTGATCTCAGCCGACGGTGTTTCCAAAGCGTACGCGGGGACTGGACTCCGAGTGGGCTGGATGCTCGTGCCCCCGGCGATCGGCGCGCGGATTCGCGATCTCCTTTCACACGCGGGTGCGTGGGCTCCGCGCGCTGAGCAAATGGCCGTGGCGAAATTCCTGAACAATCCCGAGGCGATAGCCGAGTTCCGGGCGGACATGGACGCGCGATTGAGGGAGCGTCTGACGGCCCTGCACGAAGGTTTTGAGGATCTGGAGCGGGACGGCTATCCGGTCGCGTCCATCAATCCTCAGGGCGCGATCTACTTCTCGGCTTGCTTTGCTTTGCACGGTAGCAATTTCGGTGGGAAGCAACTCGAGACGGATGACGATATCCGCGTGCTGCTACTCGAGCAGGCCGGCATTGCTGTCGTTCCTTTCCAGGCGTTTGGCGTCCGCGGAAATACAGGATGGTTCCGGCTTTCTGTAGGCGCTGTATCGATGGAAGAAATACGGGACATGTTTCCACGCATTCGTTCGTTACTCGATCAGTTCTCTCGGCCGCCGGTCGGGACGCGTGAGGTGTCCGTCGGTCTTCGCTAACAACTGCGCACTCTACGGAGCCACGCTTCCGCTCCGCTTTCTTCCAGAAAGCTCCGCTCCAGAGCCGCGTGTCTCCTCGGTGCTTGTGTACGCTACGCCGACGGACACCTCACGCATCCCTCCCTCTCCAATGTCAGTTGGGCGGACGTGAAGACTCAACATTCCGTATCGCAATCAGGCGCGCGGGAGCGGCCCCTACTTCAACCTCTGCATTTTGCTGCGACATCCGCTGGGCAGGATCGCAGTGGGTCTTGCGGCGTAGCGTACACAAGCACCGAGGAGACCGACGGCTTTCGGAGCCGCGGCTCCCGGAGGGAGCCGCAGCGTAGAGTCGGGCTCCGTAGAGTGCGCAGAGTTAGCGCAGCCGCGGGACCCACGACGATCCCAGCCCGCACACAGATCCAGAACTAAGTGGTTACGGGCTGATCAGACGCAGCGGGCGCGCGGGTAGCAGGAGCGCGCGGATTCGGAGGCACACCATCCGGCGGAGCGTCGTTTGCGTCGGGGTCTTTTGATTTCACGTGACGCTTCACGAGGGTCAGGATCGTGTAGACGGCTACGGGCTCGGCGTTCTGGTTCGTCACCTCCACGTCCCAGGCAACGACGCCCTGCGGGATCTGGTCGGGCTGCGTGTCCTTAGGAGTCTTCAGCTTGCAGGTGAGCTTCACCTGGATCGTGTCACCGATGTACACGGGCTTCACGAATCTCAGATTATCCAGCCCATAGTTGGCCAGCACCGGGCCGGGCGCGGGATCCACGAATAATCCCGCGGCTGCCGAGAGCACGAAGTACCCATGGGCTACGCGCTTCTCGAACAGCGACTCCTTCGCCGCGATGTCGTCCATGTGCGCGTAGAAATGATCGCCGCTGATTCCCGCGAAGTTCACGATGTCGGCTTCCGTTACGGTTCGGCGATGCGTCACGAGCGTCTCGCCAATCTCCAGCTCGTCGAAGTATTTGCGGAACGGGTGAATTCTGTCCGTGGGCTGAGCGGCACCCTTGATCCACTCATTCGATACGCGCGTGAGCGTCGTCGGTGACCCCTGCAGCGCGGTGCGCTGCATGTAATGAAGAGCTCCTCGTACGCCGCCCATCTCTTCGCCGCCGCCAGCTCTACCCGGGCCGCCATGCACAAGGCCGGGAAGGGGAGAGCCGTGACCTGTCGACGCCTTCGCGCTCTCGCGGTTGATGATCATCAGCCGCCCGTGATGTGATGCCGTTCCAAGCGCGACGTCACGGGCTACGCGGTCGTCGGACGTGAAGAGAGAGCCGACGAGACTTCCCCGTCCCATCTTCGCCAGCTCAATTGCTTCTTCAACACTCTCGTACGGCATCACCGTGTTCACGGGGCCAAACGCCTCGATGTTGTGCGGCTCGAGAGTGTCGAGCGGCGAATCACAGTAAAGCAGGGTCGCCGGGAAGAACGCGCCTTTCGACTTGTCACCAGAGGCGACCTCGAAGTCGTCCGGATTTCCGAACACGAGCTCGGACCCGCGCTTCAGCTCCTCCACTCGCTCCCGCACTTCCTTCACCTGCGACTTGCCAACGAGCGGCCCCATCCTGATTCCGTCCGTCCGGGGATCACCGACCTTCACACCTGCGAGACGGTTTTCGATCGCCTCTATCGCGTCGTCTGCCATCGCCAGCGGCACGAGAGTCCGCCGAATTGCGGTGCACTTCTGTCCCGCTTTCACTGTCATCTCTCGCACTACTTCCTTGACGAAAAGATCGAATTCCTCAGTGCCAGGCGAGGACTCCGGTGCCAGCATAGAGAAGTTCAGCGAATCGGCTTCCATGTTGAAGCGAACAGCGTTGTCGACGATCGACGGCATGCTCTTGAGCTTTCTTCCCGTGGACGCCGAGCCGGTGAACGTCACAACGTCCTGACCCGTGAGATGCTCGAGAAGATCGCCCGTTCCGCCCACGATCAGCTGAAGCGCACCCTCGGGGAAAATCTTCGACTCGATCATCGCTCTCACCATTCCCTCGGTGAGATACGACGTGATCGTCGCCGGCTTGACTATGGCCGGCATTCCGGCGAGCAAGGTGGGCGCGAGCTTCTCCAGCATTCCCCAGCACGGGAAGTTGAACGCGTTGATGTGAACCGCCGTTCCTTCGAGCGGCACGCAGATATGACGGCCGACGAACGTGTTGTCCTTGGAAAGCGGCTCGACATTCCCCTCGACGTAATACGTCTCATTGGGAAATTCACGGCGGCCCCTGCTCGAGTACGCGAAGAAAGTCCCGATGCCCCCCTCGATGTCGATCCACGAGTCTATCTTGGTTGCACCGGTGGCTTCGGAAAGCTTGTAGAACTCTTCCTTTCGCTCCATCAGATACTTCGCCATCTCCTTCAGCATCCGCGCGCGCTCGTGGAACGTCATCGCCCGCATCTTCGGACTGCCGACGCCTCGCGCGTACTCGAGCATTCCCCTGAAGTCGAGTCCTTCGCTCGTGGCTTCGGCGATTGTCTCGCCCGTGACGGCGTGAACTAGAGGAGCTCCGTTGCCTGCTCCCTCGACCCATTCGCCGTGCGCGTAACTCCTGAGCTTCATCGATTTCCCTTTCGGTGATTCTGATTTCGACGGAAAGCCATCATTGTGTTCGGCCCCCTGCGGTCGACGACTCGTGGACGACCGGAATGAATCCGTCGAACGAAAAAATATTGGCCGGGCTCACACGCGCTCGATGATCGTGGCCATGCCCTGGCCAACCCCGATGCACATCGTGCAAAGCGCGTACTTCCCGTCTTTTTCCGCCAGCTCGTGCATCGCAGTCAGCAGAAGGCGCGCTCCCGACATGCCGAGCGGATGGCCGAGCGCGATTGCACCACCGTTCGGATTCACGCGCGGGTCGTCATCGTCGAGGTTGAGCTCGCGAAGACACGCGAGCGATTGCGCGGCAAACGCTTCATTGAGCTCGATGACCGACATGTCGTCGAGTGTCAGTCCTGCTTTTTCGAGTGCCATGCGCGAGGCCGGAACCGGCCCCATCCCCATTATCCTCGGCTCCACACCCGCAACAGCCGACGCGACGACCCGCGCTTTTGGCTCGAGCCCAAGTCGCTCGACCGCGGCCTCGGATGCAACGTAGATCGCGCACGCGCCGTCGTTGATCCCTGAAGAGTTCCCGGCGGTTACCGAGCCCTTTCCATCAGTGCGGAACGCGGGCTTCAGCTTTGCCAGCTTCTCCATTGTCGTATCGGGACGCGGGAACTCGTCCATCGCGAACTCGTGGGATTCCTTCGCCTTGCCGGCGGGCGGTATCGTCACCGGCGCGATCTCCCGGTCGAATCGGCCGGTGTTCCGTGCGTCGGCCGCTTTCTCCTGCGACCTGCATGCAAACGTATCCTGGTCAACACGTGTCACCCTGAGCTGCTCGGCAACATTCTCGGCGGTCTGACCCATCGAGTCGATCCCATAGGTGTCGCGCATCTTCGGATTCACGAACCGCCATCCTATGCTGGTGTCGAACATCTCGAAATTGCGGGAGAACGGCTGGCTCGCCTTTGCCATGACGAACGGGGCGCGGGTCATGTGCTCGACGCCACCCGCGATGTAAACATCGCCATCGCCCAGGCGGGCCGCGCGCGCGGCGTTCACCACGGCACTCATCCCCGACGCGCAGAGGCGATTGACCGTTTCGCCCGGAACAGAAGTCGGCAGACCGGCAAGGAGCAGCGCCATCCGCGCGACGTTGCGATTGTCCTCGCCGGCCTGGTTGGCGCAGCCGAAGATCACGTCGGTAACGCTGTCCGCGGCGATTTTCGGATTGCGCTCGACGAGCTTCCTGATCACGTGAGCGGCCAGATCGTCGGCGCGGACGGATGCGAGGGACCCGCCGAAGCTTCCTATTGGGGTACGGATGCCGTCTATGAGATAAGCGTCGGGCATGAGGAGAATCTAACAGCGCGTGAAACGGATCAGACGGATGGAACGGATCAAAAGTGCCTTAAAGGGTTGAGCGTCAGCAATTGATATGGAAGTCGTAGCCCGGATGCTTACCTTCAAGTTCCGATGGGATTGAAAAACTAAGCTGGACAGGCAAATGCCCTACGAATTCATTGTCGTTGAAGCTGCGGCCGGCGTGATGACGATCACGCTCAACCGACCGGAGGTGCTCAACAGCTTCAACGCTCAGATGGCTCGTGAGCTGCGCGACGCGTTGGAAGCCTCGCGCGCCGACAAGACTGTGCGCGCGGTGATCCTTACCGGAGCGGGGCGGGCATTCTCTGCCGGCCAGGACCTCTCGGAAGTGCCGGCGGCAAACGAAGGAGGAGCGTTCGACCTCGGTGCCACCGTGCTCGCGACATACAACCCGGTGATCAAGGCGATTCGAAAGCTGGAGATTCCGGTCGTCTGCGCCGTGAACGGTGTGGCTGCTGGTGCCGGCGCCAATCTGGCACTCGCGTGCGATATCGTGCTCGCCTCGGAGACAGCGTCGTTCATCCAATCGTTCGCGAAAGTCGGGCTCATTCCCGACAGCGGCGGGACTTTCTTCCTCCCGCGGATTGTCGGGCTGCCACGTGCCACCGCCATGATGCTGACGGCGGAAAAGATCGATGCCCGGCGCGCCTATGAGCTGGGGATGATCTACCGTGTGTGCTCCGCGGACACGGTCCAGACAGAGGCGCTGACGCTCGCGACCGAATTGGCGGCAATGCCGACGCGCGGACTGGGCCTCACCAAGCGTGCGCTAAATGCGTCGATGTCGAACGATCTCGACGCGCAGCTCGAGCTCGAGGCTGACCTTCAGCGCGAGGCGGGCCGCACAAAGGATTTCGTGGAGGGCGTCCGCGCGTTCCTGGAGAAGCGAAAGCCGAACTTCACCGGGGAGTAGGTGGAGGCACCGGGACGGAAGTCGAAGGTCGGCGTCGTTGGTGCAGGCGCGATGGGAAGTGGAATTGCGCAGGTCGCCGCGACATACGGACATCCGGTCATACTGTACGACACGAGCTCGGAAGCGCTGAGCCGGGCACGCGCGGGCGTCGAAAAAAATCTCGTGCGTTCGGTGGAGAAAAGTCGTATCAGCGCAGATGATGCGGACGCGATTCGAGATCGGATCACGTTCGCCGGTGCCGATACGACCGGCCCGGGCCCGCTCGACGTATTTCGTGGCTCGGACCTGGTGATCGAGGCCGTCATCGAGCACCTCGACGTGAAACGCGACCTGTTCGCACGTCTCGAATCGGTGCTTGGCAACCACGCCATCCTCGGCACCAACACTTCATCTCTCTCGATCACGGCTATTGGGCGTGACTGCAAGCATCCGGAACGCGTGATCGGCATTCATTTCTTCAATCCGCCGACGGTGCTGCCGCTGGTCGAGATCGTTCCTGGGCTCGCCACCAGCGAGGACGTGACGACGGCGGCACGTGCGTTGATCGATGCGTGGGGAAAGACAACCGTGCGCGCTACCGACACACCCGGCTTTATCGTCAACCGCATCGCCCGTCCTTACTACGGGGAAGCGTTGCGCATTTTTGAGGAAGGCATTGCCGACATGGCGACGATCGACTGGGCCATGAGAGAGCTGGGTGGATTCAAGATGGGGCCGTTCGAGCTGATGGACTTCATCGGCAATGACATCAACTTCGCGGCGACACGCTCTGTTTTTGAAGGCACGTACTTCGACCCGCGCTACAAGCCGTTCGTGACGCAGCAGCGGCTTTTCGAGGCAGGGTTCTTCGGCAGAAAGAGCGGTCGCGGCTACTACGACTATTCTCCAGGAGCGAAGCTGCCGGAGCCGAAACAAGACCGAGCACTCGGCGAAACAATCTTCGATCGAATCATTGCGATGCTGATCAACGAGGCGGCCGACGCAGTCCTGCTCCGAACCGCGAGCCCGCAGGACGTCGACCTGGCGATGACGAAAGGCGTGAACTATCCGAAAGGTCTTCTCGCCTGGGCGGATGAAATCGGGATTCCGACAGTCCTCGAACGATTGGAATCACTTCAATCGGAGTATGGTGAGGACCGGTACAGGCCCAGCCCGCTACTCCGGCGCATGGCAGCGCGAAGTACCACGTTCTTCCATGCCGATTGACTAATTTCAGCGAATGACGGGTACGCTTACACCTCCTTCCCCTTCAGCCGGCGCCGCGACCGCAGGCTCTCGATTGGACTGGAAGCGTATTGCCTACCTGGTTCTGGCGTCGCGGGGGCTGGACGACACGGAAGAGCAAAAGCTCATGCCGGAAAAGAAAGTCGTCTATCAGTTTTCCGCGCGCGGGCATGAGCTCGCGCAAATCATTCTCGGCTCGCGCCTCGATGGCGAGCACGACGCGGCCGGCGCGTACTACCGGTCGCGTCCATTGTTACTGACGCTCGGACTCACCCTCGAGGACGCGTTTGCAGGGCCGCTCAGAAAATCCGGCGGCTTCAGCGACGGCCGCGACATCGGAGTCGTCTGCAACCTCCCGAAAAAGAATGGCACGATCGTACTGCCGATGTCCGGAGACGTCGGATCGCAGTACACGCCATCGGTTGGCTGGGCGCAGGCAATCACCTACCATCGCGACGTTCTCAACGATCGATCCTACGATCGCTCGATAGCAGTCGTCCTCGGCGGCGAAGCGTCGGCTGCAACGAATGGTTTCTGGTCCGCTCTGACAATCGCGACGACGCTCAAGCTTCCGATCCTCTTCTACATCGAGGACAACGGATACGGAATCTCGGTTCCGGGATATCTCCAGACACCGGGCGGCAACATCGCGGCGAATCTCGCGTCGTTTCAGAATCTCTATATCCGCGATGGGGACGGCAGCGACCCCGGTGAGGCGGCGGGACTCATCGAGGATGTGATCGGCCACGTTCGGGACGGAAAAGGTGCCGCACTGCTGCGGCTGCGCGTCCCGCGTCTATGCGGCCATTCCGGCCAGGACACGCAGGCTTACAAGTCGCCGGAGTTCATCGCCGACGAGGAGTCGTGCGATCCGCTCCCGAAACTGAGGAAATTCCTCATACCGGCAGTGATGTCCAAGCAGGAATTCGCCGAGCTCGAATCGAAAGCTGAACGCGATGTAAAGGCGGCGCTCGATGGCGCTCTCGCGCGGCCGGAGCCTGATCCGGCGCGGATCACTCGCTACCGATTTTCAGAGACCGGTGACGACGGCAAGCTGGACGTGCAGCAGCTGGGCGGGCTGGCCGCGAGTGGCTACGAGTTTCCCCCTTCGAGCGACCAGCCTCAGCCCGAAGCGCAGCGGACGAACATGCTCACGGCAATTCGCCGGACACTCGAGCACGAGCTCCGAATCAACCCGAGGGTTCTTGTTTTCGGCGAGGACGTAGGGCCGAAAGGCGGCGTCCATGCCGCGACGATGGGCCTGCAGGACACCTTTGGTGACAAACGCGTGTTCGACACGAGCCTCTCGGAGGAGGGAATAATCGGACGCGCTGTCGGCATGGCAATCGCCGGCCTGATGCCGGTCGCCGAGATACAATTCAGGAAATACGCAGACCCCGCGACGGAGCAGCTGAACAACTGCGGGACGCTGAGGTGGCGAACGGCAAACCGGTTTGCTGCACCAATCGTCGTGCGGCTACCCGGTGGATTCGCAAAAGTCGGCGACCCCTGGCACAGCGTGTCGGGCGAAGTGATGTGGGCGCACGCCATCGGCTGGCAGATGTGCTATCCGTCGAATGCCGAGGATGCGGTTGGACTTCTGCGCGCGGCGCTGCGCAGCAACAATCCGACGATCTTCTTCGAGCATCGCCATCTGCTCGACGGGCCGTGGGCGCGGCGCCCGTATCCCGGCGACGATTACGTACTTCCGATGGGGAACGCGAAGATTACTCGGAGTGGCGACGCACTCACTGTGGTGACGTGGGGCGCGATGGTGGAGCGATGCGAGCTCGCTGCAAAGAAAGTCGGCGAGTCTGTCGAGATCATCGATCTCCGCACGATTTCGCCATGGGACCGGAAGACTGTGCTCGACTCCGTGTCGCGGACCCGGCGCTGCCTGATCGTTCACGAAGACGGCATCACGGCCGGATTCGGGGCCGAAGTAGCGGCGACTGTGGCGCAGGAAGCGTTCTTCCATCTCGATGCGCCCATTCGGCGTCTCGCAATTCCCGACATTCCCGTACCGCACAATTTCGCTCTGATGGAGGCAGTCGTGCCGGGCGTCGAGTCGATCGCTGAAAGAATGAGAGAGGTGCTCGAAGCATGACGGTGGCAGGAACGGGCATGGTGGACGTAACGCTTCCAACCGAACAGAGCGAAGGGACGGAGAGTGTGATCTCGCTCTGGTTCAAGGCGATAGGCGACACGGTCGCGCAAAACGAGCCCTTGCTGGAGGTGAGCACCGACAAGGTAAATGTCGAGATCGCGGCGCCCGCGAGCGGCACGCTCGCCGAGATCCTCAAGAAGGACGGCGACAAGGTCGAGCCTGGTGATCTTGTGGGGCGCATTGCATTGGAAGGCTCGACCGGCAAGTCGGAGCCGACTTCGACAAAACCGTCGGCCGAGCCGGACAGCATGCCACAAGCGGACGGCGCGTCCAGGACGCCCGCGGTCGGAACTCGCGTCGTTGGAGACGCGGCAGCGGAGCTGAGTCCAGCGGTGCGGCGGCTCCTGAAGGAGCACAATCTCGACCCGTCCACAATCACGGGCACAGGTCGCGGAGGACGGATTACACATCAGGACGTGATGAGCGTTATTTCTTCCGCGGAAGGCGAAGACGCGCGCGGCTCAGTGGAGACTCCCTCTCGCGCAGCCAGTCCCGGGCGCGCCGCGTCGGCGATTCCCAGCCGGAGCGTGCCACACACGCAAATGCGCCGCAGCATTGCGCAGCACATGGTTCAGAGCATGTCCGTGGCGCCTCACGTGACGAGCGTCTTCGAGGCCGATCTTTCGGCGGTGACAGCACACCGGGACACTAACAAGGCCGACTTCCAATCCCGTGGCGCCAGGCTGACCTACACTGCGTACTTCGTTGCCGCTGCGGTCGAAGCGCTGAAGACGGTACCCGAAGCAAACAGCCGGTGGCACGACGACCGTCTGGAGATTTTCGGCGACATCAACATTGGCGTCGCGACCGCCCTCCCGAACGGCGGGCTGATCGTCCCCGTGATTCGGAAGACGCAGGATCTTGATTTGTTCGCGATCGCCGAGCGTCTCGGAGACCTCACAGAGCGCGCGCGGAGCAGCTCGCTCGATCCGAAGGATGTTCAGGCCGGCACGTTCACCATCTCTAACCATGGAGTGAGTGGCAGCCTCGTCGCCTCGCCCATCGTGATCAACCAGCCGCAGGTTGCGATCCTCGGCGTCGGAAAGCTCGAGCGCCGGGCCGTCGTTGCGGACGTGAACGGCAAGGAAGAGATCGTCATCAAGCCGATGTGCTATGTGTCGCTGACAATCGACCACCGCGTGCTCGACGGTTTCCAGGCAAATCAGTTTTTGACGAGATTCGTCGAGGCGCTCGAGACTCAATAAGCAGTCGGATCAGCGCTCCGAGAGTAGCTCTCGCGCCCGGTTCCTCACTCGCGAATCCCCGCTCGACCCCGCCAGCTCCCGGATCGCCGGAATCCCGGCATCATGATCGAGCTCCGACAGAATCTCCACCGCCTCAAGTCTGATCGCCTCGCTCGGATCTCCGGTGATGATCGATTTCAGAAATGCGACCGCGGTCTGCGAATCCGTATGGTCCGCATAGGTCTCCATCGCCTGGCGCCTGAGGTCCTCGGGACCGATAGCCCGTGCCACGTCGCGCACAGCGTTCAGCGAAGCCTGGCTGCGCTGGTCCCCCAACGCTTCGATTGCAGCGCGCCGCAGCTCGGGATCAGCATCGCTTTTCGCTATCGATATCAACGCGGTGCTGGCGGTCTCTTCGTCGACATCTCCAAGAGTTTCGATAGCCTCCTTTCGCACCTCGGCCCGGGGATGAGTTCGCGCAAGCATCACCAGCTCTCGCACGCTGCTTTCCGACGGCGAGGCGTCGCCCAAGGCCTCTGTTGCCTTGACCTGGACCGCCGGGTCAAGGCTCCGCATCACGAGGTCGCGCAGGATCGCGGCCGCGCGATCATCATGCACTTCGGCCAGTGTTTCAACCGCCTCGAGACGCACCGACCGGTCGGGGTCGCTCTGAATGATTTCCCTAAGAATGTCGAGTGCCCTGCCCGGGGGCTGGGAATCGGCGAGCTCTTCGATTGCCTCGCGCCTCACCTCAGCGTTTGAAGCATTGCGGGCAAGGTCGGCGATTGCGGCGAAACCATCCTGGTTCATGTTGCCGAGTGCTTCGACTGCTTCCGTACGGAGGTTGGGTTCGCCGCTGCCGCGCGCGAGGTTAGTCAGGAACGAAATGACACGAGGCTCGCGCCGCTCGCCGAGCGATTCCACAGCGACGCTGCGAAGACTGCTGCTCTCGAGAGTCGTGGCGAATGCCAGTAACGTGTCCGTCGCCTCGGCGAGGGCCATATGCTCGAACGCTTCGATTGCCTCCTTTCTGAGGTTGCTGCTTCGATCGTTGCGCGCGGCACGGGCAAGCGCTGCCAGGGCGCGGCGGTCGGAGTAATCGCCCAGCACCTCCGCTGCTTCCTTTCGCACCGCATCGGACTCGGTGCGGGACTCTAGCCAGCCGATGAGTGGAGGCAACGCCGCGTTGGCGTCCCTGTGAACGCCGATGGCCGAGACAAGATCGCGTCGAACTTCGAGTGTGCGCTCGCCCGCCGCGAATGATTTCAGTTTCGCAACGCTCTCAGCGTCGGTGGCCGAGTCGAGCCATATCGCTGGCGCTCCCCCGAAGTAGACCGGGAACGCGAACGATCCGACATGAACCCGTCGGAGCCGATCGCTCCCGCCGGCCCTGTCGAACTGCAGGAAGATCGCCACGGAAGTCGGCGCGTGATTGCCGACGAGTGGAGCAAGAGCGGCGCCCGTGAATATGAGATCGCGTGCGCTTCCAATCCTCATTCGCCCCATGAACGTGGAATTGCCCGAGCGCACCGGTGTCTCGCGGTCCGAGTAATACATGCTGCGGGCGCTTGGATCGCCCGCGACGAGATAGCCTATCCAGTATCGGCTCGATCCCAGCGAGCGGGCGCGCTGCTCGGCCCACCGCCATCGCTCGGCAAACGAGCCAGCGCCCGAGTAGCGTAATACTGTGTCCGGATTGGACTGCGCCGGATCAGGCATTCCCTTCGGAGTGTCGGGCTCGTCAGTGAGTAGTCCCAGGACATCGAGCCGCGCAGGCACCGTCAGATCAGCAGCTCGTCCCATTGCGGGGCCGGTGGTAAAGAGCGCCGCGAGTATTGTGATCACACCGGCAATCCAGCGGGCTCCGAGATCGACGTGGGCCGGCCCGCCAGTCATCAGGCGCAGTGCGCGCCGCAGCAGCGTTCCGCTCTTGCCGCCTGTCGCAGCCGCGGCAAAACCGAATCCAGCATCACGAGACTCCTCGAGCGCGAGCAAGGCAGCCGTGTAATTCCTTCGGTCTCCGCCGCAGGCAAGGACCGCAATGTCGTCACAGCAATTCTCCCGTTCCTCCCTGATCCGGTCGGACAGCCACCAGGCTGCGGGGTGAAAGAAGAGGAGTGTTTCGACAACGGTCTGAAGCAGATTCGCGAGATAGTCGTAGCGCCGGATGTGTGCGATCTCGTGAGCGAGCAGCATCTCGAGCTGTGAAGGCGTCAGTCCCGAGACGAGACTCACAGGAAGAACAATTACCGGCCGTATCCAGCCGACGACAACGGGAACCGCGAGGCGGGATCCCTCGAGGGCGCGAACAGCGCGGCGTACGCCGAGATTTTTGGAGATTCGTGCAACGAGGAGTCGTACGCCTTCCGATGCCGCGGCCGTGCCGTCGCGGACGATGCGACGCGTTCGTGCGACGCCTCCGATCATTCTTACAGAGAGGAGGACCAGCCCAATCAGCCAAGCCGCGACGAGCCACGGCAGAGCCGGCTCGAGAGTGCTCAGCATCCACGTGCGCCGATCGACAATTACAGCGAAAGTCCCGGCCGGCTCGACCGAATTTGCAGCGAGCAATGCCTCGTCATTCGAGCTCGGCTCAGGAGCCGAGCGTGACACAACTCCACTGGGCGAAGCCGGAGCGCTGATTGCGCTGGGCGTAGCCGGAGCTTTCGTTGCGCTTGGCACGACCGAGCTCTGTCTGTCCATTCTCGCGGCGGTCGCGACAGGCAACACGAGCATCAGCGCAAGTCCGATCATTCCGATCGCATAGCGTAACGATGCAGCGCTGCTTCGAGTCGCCCAGAAGGCGAAGGCGAGCACGAGAGCGATCACCCCGCCTTCCCACACGGAGTGAACCAGTGTCCAGCCGATGAGCTGCATCGTCATTTGTCCTCCGGCGTCCGGGCGTTCAGCAGCTTGCGGATTTGTCGAATGTCTTCCGGCGATGCGCGCTTCGTCGAAAGCGCCTGCATCACGAGATTGGCCGCCGACCCCTCGAAGACGCGATCCAGGAGATCGGAGACGACGCGCCTCTTGACCGACTTTTCAGGCACCGCGGCGCGATAGACGTGCGATCGCTCGCTCTCGTCCCGCGCAACCAGTCCTTTCTCCGCCATTACCTGGAGAGTCTTCAGCACGGTGGTGTATCCGATGTCGCGCTTTCGCCGCAGAGCGGGATGTATCTCGCGAACCGTCTGGGGACCTTTCCGCCAGAGCACGTGGAGTATCTCGAGCTCCGAATTGGAGGGAATGGGGGTGCCTGCGGTCATCCGCGCTATCTCCTGAAGGTGCCTTCATTCGCAATATACGAGAGGTCTCGTATTTCGCAAGTACGAGTGCTGTCGTAGGTATGGACACAAGGTTTCGCGAAAGGGTTCTGTCCTTTGTCGCGCCAGGGGGCAGCGGCTGCAATGGCCTGAATCTCGCTTGTGTGAAGGGTGATCGACCTTCAGACATCCTTCACAGGGGCAACGGAAATGAGCGGCATTCTCGACACAGTACGGCAGCAGCTAACACCCGAAACCATTGGTCAGATAGGCCAGCAGCTTGGAATGGATGAGGCTACCACCCGTCAAGCCATCGCCGGCGCGCTGCCCGTTGTGCTCGGAGGAATGGCAGGGCGTGCCGATGACCCGGCAAATGCAGCAGCGATGGCAGCCGAGTCGGACAATTACGGCGCAGCGCTCGGTGGCCTGGGCGGCCTCATTCCCGGCAGTGATTCCTCGGGCAGCGGTTCCTCCGGCGGAGTGCTCGGCGGACTTGGAAGCATTCTTGGAGGGGGAGGCCTGGGCGGAATTCTCGGCAACGTGCTCGGCAGCAGCGATAAGGTCGTCGAGGACGGAGTCAGCCAGGCGAGCGGTCTCGATTCGCCGCGCGCCAAACAGCTGATGATGATCCTTGTGCCGCTGGTTCTCGCCGGGATCGCGCGACGCAAGAGCTCACAGGGACTCGACCCTGCGCAGGTCGGCCCGGAGCTGCGGAGCGATGCTCAGTCAGCGCAGGCGTATGCGGAACGAAAGGCGCCGCAAATGGGTGGATTGCTCGGCGCCATCATGGGTCAGGTGATGCAAAAGCCGAAGTGATCATGAACGCAAAGTGCCACTGACAAGGAAGCGACCACGAAGCGCACGAAGGGCATGAAGAACTACTTGGGTGAACAGCTCGCCTACGGCCTGTCTCCCGAGCGCAGGAACTCCGCGAAATCGTTGGGCAGCTCGCTCGTCTCGATCGCCCGTTTCGCTTTCTCGACGTCGTATTCGACCCTGAGGTGTTCGACGGTTACCGGTCCATCGCCCAGCTCGACGACCGTGTAGCCGGCGCGCCAATCGCCATCTTTTGGGCGGCCGACGGTGCCCGTGTTCACGAAATGGATGCCCTCGATCTCGCGGTGCCACGGCAAATGCGTATGTCCGAACGCGATCATGTCTCCGCTTTTCGCTCCGGCAATCGAAGCCATTTGCAGGCAGAACGCATCCGGCCTGTCTTCGGTCCAGTAGACCGTATTCAGGGTGGGTGTGCCGTGCACGAGGACTAGCATCGGTCCGGCGGCATGTCCGCCCTTGGGTTTCACGTCGAGACGGAAGGGGAGGGCACCGAGCGCCTGCTTCGTCTCGGCTGACGTGTGCGCCTTTGTCCAGGCAAAGCTGACGTGCGACAGCTCTTCCTGTCGCGGATCCTCGTATTTGCAGCCGCAATGCTTATAGTCGGTTGCGACAGTCGTATCGTAATTCCCGGATATGCCTTCGATTCCGCGGCTCCGAAGCAGCGCCACAGTCTCATCCGGCCACGGAGCGTAGCCCACCAGATCGCCGAGGTGGTACGTCGCGTCGATGCTCGGATCGCCATGAATTTGCTCGAGAACCGCCTCCAGCGCCGGCAGGTTGGCGTGTATGTCGGAGATGAGCGCGTATCGCATTACTGCTGTTGCACAGAGCCGGGCCTCATGCCAAGCGCGAGCTTCATCGCCGTCGCCGACGACGGGCACGCATCGGTGAACTCCGCTGTTGCCTGGACGGCGGGAGGCACGCCATCGCGTGTCGTCTCGTGAAAGCCAAAGGTCGGGAAGTACTTCTCGGCGGTCGTCGTCAGGAGATAAAGCGCGCGAAGACCAGCGGATTCGGCGTTGGCAATCACCCGCTCGACGAGCATGCGTCCGAGTCCACGGCCCCGCCATTCCGGAGCCACGGCTGCTGAGCGCAGTAGGCCGTAATCGCCGCACTCCTCGAGTCCGGCGACGCCGACGATCTTGCCCTCACGCTCCGCGACGACGAAGGAGCCGAGCGATTCGCTCACACCTACGAGCGGGAGGTCGCTTTGCGTCAGAAGGTCTTTAACCGCCGACAAATCGTTCGCTGTCGCGGGACGAACGTGAACATCCGCGATCGCGCTGTTCGTCATGGTTTCCTCATCAGGAGCAGCACTGCGATCCGCAGCAGGCCTTCTCTTCGAGGGGCTTCGTTGCACGGATGAACGCACTCATGAAGCGACCGTCGATGTCGGACGAGACCGTCGCTGGATCGAGGCCCGTCCCCGCGAGAAAGGTTTCTGCGTCATCGAGACGATAAACCCGGGTCGGCTCGATATCGATGCTGTTGAAACCTGCCGCATTCAGAAACCGGCGATACTCGTCTTCCTCGAGCGCTCCGGCAATGCAGCCGACCCACAGCTCCATATTTCGTTTTACCTCGGCCGGCACCTCTCCCCTGACTACGACGTCCGACACAGCAAATCGTCCGCCGGGCTTGAGGACACGAAATGCTTCCTCGATGACGCGTAGTTTGTCGGCTGAGAGATTGATAACGCAGTTGGAGATGATCACGTCCACCGAGTTGTCCGGAAGAGGGATGCTTTCGATCTCACCCCGCAGAAATTCCACATTGGTGGCTCCTGCTTTCTGCTTGTTCTCGTTGGCTAGATCGAGCATCTCGTCGGTCATGTCGAGTCCGTAGGCTTTGCCGGTCGGCCCCACGCGGCGCGCCGAGAGAAGCACGTCGATACCACCGCCCGACCCGAGGTCGAGCACGGTCTGGCCTTCCTCGAGCGCGGCGAGTGCCGTGGGATTGCCGCAACCGAGCGACGCGAGCAGTGCTTCGGCCGGGATTCCCGCCGTTTCGGCTTCGTCGTATAGGTCTGCGGTTATGGGATCCCAAACCTCGGTCGTCGAGCCGCAGCAAGCGCTCGAGCCGCAACAGGAGACGTCGGTCTTTCCTTCACTGGCCCGCAGTGCCGCTTGCCCGTACTTCTCCTTCACGCTGCTCTTCAGATCCTGCGCTTCAGTGGCACTCATTTGCTCCTCCGTGAATCAAAAAATATTGATGTTTCGAAGAAAAAAAATCACCGGCAACAATCGTCGCTGATCACAGACAGCCTGCGGTGGCCTTTCAGCGATTTGATGTATCCCGTCGCTTCGTCGAGCGCATCCTTGCTGAGTGAGTAGTAAACCCAGCGGCCATTGCGGCGGTCGACGACGAGTCCTGCGTCCTTCAGAACCTTGAGGTGAAACGACAAGCGCGACTGCGCGGCGTCGAGTGCGCCCATCAAGTCGCAGACGCACCGCTCGCCGTCGCGCAGCATCCCAACGATCTCCAGGCGAGTTTCGTCCGAAAGCGCGTGGAAGAGCCGCGAGGCGGAGTGAAGATCTGCGGGGCGGGGCTCAGAAGCGACAGCTGTTGCCATGGCTTGAAGATATCAACAAATCTTGATACGTCAAGCGGCCACTCTGGCATCTGAGTTCAAGGGTCAAACAGATTCGACGGATCGAGCGGATTGTTTCCGAGCTGGCGCCACGGGCACGCGAACCGCCAGTCAGCATCTCGACTTTTGTTGTTGTAACAACAAAAAAATCGTGGCCTTTTTGTGAGCATTAGCTGTACGCCAGTACGACTCAATCCGCTCAATCCGTCGAATCGGTTCAAACCCTTGAACTCAGATGCCAGAAGGCTACCCGTTAACCTCTTGCCGCCATGCGAAGTAGGAGTACCCAATGACGATTATCGCCATTGCCGCGATGGCGCCGGCCATGACGCGGTGAGTCCACAGCGGTACCAGCATCGCGGACGCTCCTATCAGCAGACCAGTCCCGATCATGACGACCCCACCGAACCGGTGTGTTCGTTCCCACACCCGATCGTTCGACAACGTCCACGGAGTTCGGATGCCGATGAACCAGTTGGCGTGCGCCTTCGGGAGCAACGCTCCGATACCGACGAGGAGCAGCCCGATTCCTACCGGCAGCAGTCGCATCACTGCAATCGGCCGCCCGAGCATCGTCGCGAGCAGCGAGACGTGCAGCGCCAGCATGAAGAGCAGAACGATGATGAGAATTCCTTCGTACGCACCGGCAAACTTCGGGTAATTCTCCCGGCGCGGGTCGATCAGCGGGAAGGCCCGGAACACCAGCAGCATCGCCGCCATCACGAGCGGAATGGTCCACGCGCCCCACAAGCGGCTCGACCAGTCGTCGACTTCGCCGCTCATGTTCCAATGTGTGGGCACTTGCTCCGGCAGGCGCGAATACACGGCTAGAGTCGCAAGGACCGCGACGATTACCAGCAGCGACGGAATCCATTTACGCATTGACCCTCCCGAGGCGAGACGCAGCCGCGACGGAAAAGAGGCCGAGAAGCAAGACAACGGGCGCGAGTAAGAACCATGGCGTTCCGAGAGCCGCTGCCTTCAGCCACCAAACGTCCGGCGCGATCTGATTGATGCTGTTCGGAAGCCTGAGAAGATACTGATCTTTTTCGCTCCTGACTGAAATGGCTGCTGTTGCGGTTGGGACTGTCTCTCCCCGTGACGCAGGCGGCGAAACATGCGCCATGACGCCCGGCACGTCTTTCACATTTTTGAGAAGCAGACTCCTGTGCCACCACCGACGCGGATAC
The DNA here is from genome assembly GCA_035633115.1 of Gemmatimonadaceae bacterium. NCBI lineage: Bacteria > Pseudomonadati > Gemmatimonadota > Gemmatimonadia > Gemmatimonadales > Gemmatimonadaceae > Gemmatimonadaceae bacterium. The sequence goes on from DASQFN010000102.1 coordinate 223,572, forward strand.
TCGACATCATAGTAGGCTCTCAGGTAGTAGTGACGACTGTATGGCGGAATGATGCCGATCATCTGGATTGCAATGGCAATAGGAATCAGCACTAACGCAGCACGGGCGACGGTCGAGTGCGAAAGACGGTTCCCCGAGGCTCTGGAGAGCATCGGGCTCAGCGGGAATATCAGAAATGGCAGAACAGGCGTGAGCAATCTTGGTCCGTACGACCATCCTCCCTTCCAGTAGGTATAGACGGAAAAGAAAGTCAGGCTCATGGCGACTACGGCGATGCATACGAATGATTCCAGCCGATACGCGCGGTGGAAGCGACCCCACGTCAGAGGTAAGAGAAGGATCAGGGGAGCGAACCACAAAAGGCCCACGTCCCCATCGGCAAGATTTCCCCAGAGGCCGTCGGCAAGCGGAGTCGAAAACACCGAGCCCAACGTCGGCAGCGCAATGTGGTAGCCCGTGTCGAGTGGACTCCCGAATCGAATCTGGTTGACCAGGCCAACGCCCCCGAGGCACACCAGCACCGGAAGGAGAAACCAGAGCGCCGAAGCCCGACCCGATTGCGGAGGTCGCGAGGCCAGCAGAGCATACCCGACGGCAACCGGAAGGTAGATCAGGCCGAATACCCGGGTTCCGACGGCAAGGCCGAACAACACGCCCGCGATGATTGAGCTGTTCCTGTTACGCCGGCTCAGGCCAGCGAAGGATCCGACAAGAAAAAACGTGAAAAGCGGCTCCGAGTAAAACTCCTTCGTGCTGTGAAACCAGAGGGGCGTGGCGAACGCGAGGAGAACTGCCGCGAGCAGCGACTGCCGCACCGTGCATCCCGCGTAGACAGCCCACAGGAACAGCGCGACGCATGCGAGTGCGCCGACAAGGGAATTCATGAACGACACGGACGCGCCGGTTGCCAGGTCCGCGTCGAAGCCGGTGATCTCACCCGCAGCTCGGCCGGCTGCGTAGAAAGGAAGCGCCGCAACCGACGGAATGACTCCGTAGCCGCTGTAGTAGCGGCCATCTGCGCCGGGCACGCATGCGATAGACCAGCTTCGCGCCTCGCAAGGTCCGACGTCGAGCGACCCTCGCTCGTACAGCGACCGCGTCACCGCGAACATGCTCTCCGCGTCGTAGTTCGCGAAGCGGCCCGCGGCCGTCAGGAGGTACACGCTCGCCACGAGAACGAAGAGCCACGCCGCCGGGCCGGTTACCCGTTGCCCGTCAACCGTTGCCCCGTGCCCCCGGTCAGAGCTCAGAAGTCTTTGAAGTAGTCGAACGGCTGATGACAGCTGTTGCAGTAATGAATTGCCTTGCAGGCCGTCGAGCCAAACTCGCTTTTCTCTTCTGTATTCGCCGAGCCACAATACGGGCACGGAATAGTCTTCCGCATGCGACGAAGCGTGACAAGGTCGTTCGCTCCTGCACCCTCGACCGACATTGGTGGCGCGATTCCGAATTCGCGCAGCTTCGTCTTCGTGCGCTCAGACAGCCAGTCAGTCGTCCACGGCGGCGAGAAAACGTACCGGACCTTGACGTTCGTGAACCCGTCGGCTTCGAGCGCCTGCACTATGTCCTGCTCGATGACCTGCATCGCTGGACACCCGGAGTACGTCGGTGTCACGTCGACCTGAACCGAGGCTCCATCGACAACTATGTCGCGCACGATTCCGAGCTCGACGATATTCACAACCGGCAGCTCCGGATCCTTGATCGAGCTGAGCAGGTCGAGCAGGGACTCACGCGCAGCCGCGGTTTTACGCGAGCTATCCGTTACCACGCGGCCCCCGGGTGAGAGCGCGCGACGATCTGCATCTCCGACAGCATGTGGCCGAGGTGTTCGGTATGACGGCCGCTCCGTCCTCCAGCCATCATGAAAGTGTCGGATGGAATCGAAAGAGTCGCTCGCTGAATCACGTCAGAGACCATGGCACGCCACTTCGTTTGAATTTCATCGAGGTCGGGAGCAACACCGGCAGCTCCCAATTGCTTGTCCACATCATCTCCCGCGAACATCTCGCCCGTAAAGCGCCAGAGCTCGTCCAGCGCCTTCTGAGCCCGGTTGTGGCTCTCCGTGGTGCCGTCGCCCAGTCGCTGCAGCCATTCGCTGCTGTGCCTGATATGGTACCGGACCTCCTTGTACCCCTTTGACGCGATGCCGGCGAGCTCCTTGTTCGCGCTCCTCTGCAATTGCTCCAGATGGTGGAGGCTGAAGACATCGAACAGGAACTGCCGCGCAATCGTGAATGCGAAGTCTCCCTTCGGCAGCTCGACGAGCTGCAGATTCCGGAACTCCACTCCTTCACGAAAGTATGCGAGGGAATCGGCGTCTCTCCCTTTGCCCTCGGTCTCGCCGGCGAGACCGAGGTAAAGTGTCGCCTGGCCAATCAGGTCGAGTGAGATGTTGGCGAGTGCGATGTCCTCCTCGAGGATTGGTCCGTGCCCGCACCATTCCGACAGGCGGTGGCCGAGCACCAGCCGGTCGTCGCCGAGCCGCAGCAGGTACTCGAACACATCGTCATTGCCGGCGCTCGAGGTTGTCTCGGTCATGATAGAAGGGCGGGACTGGCCGCCGCTCAAAAGCCCTTGATTCCGCGCGGAATCTTGTAGAACTGAGGGTGCCGGTAAACCTTGTCCGCGCCCGGCTCGAAGAACGGGCCGGCCTCGTCACTCGGCGATGCGGTGATGGCGACTGACGGAACCACCCAGAGGCTTACGATCGAGCCGCGGCGTGCATAGACGTCGCGGGCGTTCTGAAGTGCCAGCTCTGCGTCGGGCGCGTGAAGACTGCCTACATGCTCGTGCGGCGCTCCCTCACCTTCCTGCGCGAAGATCTCCCACAGCGGCCACTGCGTTTCTCCGTTATTGGCGTCCGCCATGGCTGCTCAGCTACGCGGCGCTCGAGGCCTGCGCGCGCTGATGCTTTGCCGCGTACGCCTCGGCGGCCTCGCGCACCCAGGCACCGTTCTCGTGCGCATCGCGCCGCGCCTGAAGCCGCTCGCGATTGCACGGGCCATTGCCCTTTACCACTGCCCAGAACTCGTCCCAGTCGATTGGCCCGAAATCCCAATGCTGTGTCTCGTCGTTGTACCTGAGAGCAGGATCGGGAAGAGTGAGACCAACCGCCTGCGCCTGCGGAACCGTGAGATCGACGAAGCGCTGACGAAGCTCGTCGTTCGTCTTTCGCTTCACCCGCCACCGAATCAGCTCGGCTGTGTTCGGCGAATCGGCGTCGCTCGGGCCGAACATCATGAGAGAAGGCCACCACCAGCGGTTCACCGCGTCCTGAGCCATTGCCTTCTGCGCCGGCGTGCCGCTCGCGAGCGTGGCGATGATCTCGTAGCCCTGCTTCTTGTGGAAGTTCTCCTCCTTGCAGATGCGGATCATCGCCCGGGCGTAAGGGCCGTACGACGCCTTGGCGAGGACCGTTTGATTCACGATCGCCGCGCCGTCGACGAACCACCCGATCGTGCCCATGTCAGCCCACGTCAGCGTCGGATAATTGAAGATGCTCGAGTACTTCGCCTTACCGCTGAGGAGCTGGTCGACGAGCTCGGCGCGGTCGACCCCAAGGGTTTCCGTGCCGCAATAGATGTAAAGCCCGTGCCCAGCCTCGTCCTGAACCTTGGCGATGAGGGACATCTTCCGCTTCAGCGACGGTGCCCGGGTGATCCAGTTTCCTTCGGGGAGCATGCCGACGATCTCCGAATGGGCGTGCTGCGACATCATCCTGACGAGCTGGTGCCGATAGCGCTCGGGCATCCAGTCTTTCGGCTCGATAGTCTCGCCGGCCGCGATTCGGGCCTCGAACCGCTCGTTCAGCGCTGTTTCGTCAGGACTTTTTTCAGCCTCTTGTTGCATCGGTTTCCCCGTTGCGGAACTGTTCCTGCATCTGTTCTAAACGTATCGGGGGGCTTCGGCAAAAGTTAGCCGCTCCCTCCGCAGCACGATAACATTTCCGATGCAATACCGAGTCCTGCGGGGACGTGTTCGTACCAGGGCCGCCGCGGACAGTACCCTTCACTTGCCACCACACGTGAACGCCAACAACGGTGCAGGACAATCACTTAGCACAGAAGATCCCGAACGGCTGATGGAAGCTGGCACCGTGACGTCCGAAACGGTGAACGGGGTGACGACGATCACGTTCTCTCATCCCAAGAGCAACTCGCTGCCGCGGCATCTGTTGTCCGATCTTGCCGACACGATCAGGGTTGCGGGAAGCGATCCGGCAACGACTCTGATTGTCCTGCGGAGCGAAGGAACGGGCGCATTCTGCGGCGGCGCTTCGTTCGCCGAGCTCCAGGGTATACGAGACGCAGACGGTGGGAAGCGATTCTTCATGGGGTTCGCGACACTGATCATCACCATGCTGCGCTGCCCGAAGCTCATCATCACACGGGTTCACGGCAAAGCGGTTGGAGGGGGCGTCGGAATCGTGGGTGCATCCGACTACGCTTTGGCGACGGACAGCGCGGCAATTCGACTGAGTGAGCTGGCAATCGGCCTCGGGCCTTTCATTGTCGGGCCGGCGATCGAGCGGAAGATCGGGATGGGCCCGTTCAGCGCAATGACGATCGATGCCGACTGGCGCGACGCGCGCTGGGCGGAACAGCACGGGCTCTACGCCGAAGTCCACCCCGACATTCCCTCACTCGATGCGTCCCTCGCCAAACGGGTGGCGACTCTGACGGCCAGCAACCCGGAGGCGATGGCTCAGCTGAAGGCAGTCTTCTGGCGCGGCACCGATGACTGGCCCGCGCTTCTCGAATCGCGCGCCGAAATGAGCGGCACGCTCGTGCTCTCCGAGTACACGAGGAAGGCGATCGGGCGCGAATGACCTAAGGCGTAGATGACGAGGAAGCGACCACGTCTTCGTGTCCTTCGTGGTCCCTTTCCAGGTCAACGCGGAGGGGAGGCAGCTGGGCGCGGAGGACCGCCGGCGCCAGCACCCGGACGCGCCTGTCCACGGTGACACGTTGAGCAGTTCACCGTCGGGTTCGTACTCTTGATATTCGGGATCTTCTTCAGCTCGGCGTTGATACCATTCACCATCGCGAACATGTCGCGGGCGATCTGCTTCGTGTTTTTGTCTTCCCGCTCGTACTCGCCTGTCACGTGACAGTGTGAGCAGCTCACACCGAGCGCCGGCGAGAAACCGCGGGCCATGATGTTCAGCACCCTGATCGCAGGCTGGCCCTTGAACAGCTTGATGTTCTTGTAGACCGACTCGGCCGGCTGATTCTCTCGCCCCGCAAGCCAGGCAACCTCCTCGTTGAAGAGGCGTGTGCGATCCTTCTCGATCGAATCGCGTCGCGCTGCCATCGCTGCGGCGACTCGTGCAGAATCGGCAGCAGTCATCGGCGGTGCGGCGGGAGCTCCGGGCGCCTGACCACTTTGCGTTTGAGGGGGCGTCACGACTGGCGCAGGCGCTGACGTATCAGCCGGCGGCTGCTGGCTGCAGGAACCAACGAGCAGTGCGATCGACAACACCCTCACTGACGACTCGACTTTCACTCGTCCTCCTTCTCAAAGGTGAGGTACGACGGTTCTTGCCCTGACTTCCTCTTCCGTAAGGCCGTACAGCGGCGGCGTATCGACGCCGAGGATTCCCAGCATCATGTAGATCTGGCCGCGATGGTGGGCTTCGTGCTCGACCATGGCGCGAAGCCACTTCCACGTCGTGATCGACGTCCCGGCCGGTGTGGTGCATTTCGCTTTCAGGTCGGCATTACTCAACGTCCTGAAGATTTCGACAGACTCCGCATGCCGGTCGTCGAGGTAATTGATGACTGCCTCGTATCCGTCCGCCAGATCGCGACGGCAACCCGGGTATTTGCTCGGCCGTCCCTTTACCGTCTCGGCGTACATCCAGCGCTCGATTGCGGCGAGATGTCGCACAAGGTCGCCGAGCGTGAACCTGCCGGGCTCGTGCGACCATTCGATCTCATCGGGCGGGATGCGCTGGACGACTCGTCGCGTTCTCTCGCGAACACTCTCCCAGTAATTGAGAAACGGACCGATCGAATTGATTTCCATCGAGCTCAGCCCTGTGCGCGCTCAGGTTACGCCGAGCGTCGGAAGGAATCTCGGGGGCCTGCGATGGTGTGTCGCCTGCTCGAAGGAGTAGGCGATCCGAATCAGCGTCGGCTCGCTCCACGCTCGTCCCATTATGGACATTCCAACCGGTAGCCCATGCGCAAAACCCACCGGAACATTGATGTTCGGATAGCCGGCAACGGCCGCGGGTGTCGAGCTCGCTCCACTGAAATGATCACCGTTTATCAGATCGGTGGGCCACGCCGGAGTACCGGTGGGTGCGACAATCGCATCGAGACGGTGCTTCTTCATCACCGCATCGATTCCCTGGCTGCGCGAGTTGCGGTGATTCTTCGCCAGCGCATCGCGGTACTTCTTCTCGGTCAACGGACCTTTCTTCTCCGCCATCAGAAAGATTTCCTGGCCGAAATACGGCATCTCACGGTCGCGGTTGCGCTCGTTGAAGTCGATCAGGTCCTTCAGCGTGCGCGCGCGAATGTTCGGCCTGAGACCGGCGAGATACTTGTTGAGATCTGCCTTGAACTCATAGAGCAGCACTTCGAACTCGGTGTCGTCGTAGGTGCCGGCATTCGGAATGTCCGCAGGGTCGATGATCACCGCGCCGCGGCTTTTCATCACGGCGATTGCCTCGTTCACGAGTCGATCCGCCGACTCGCTGTACCCGAAGAACCTCTTTCGGGCGACACCAATTCGTGCTCCACGCAATCCATTTGCGTCGAGTGAGCGCGTGTAGTCGATCCTCGTGCGCCCGCGACTGGCGAGCGTCGCGGAATCCGTGGGATCGACGCCCGCCATCACCGTGAGGAGAAGTGCAGCATCGGCGACGGTGCGAGTCATCGGCCCCGCCGTGTCCTGGCTGTGCGCAATCGGTATGATTCCCGATCTGCTCAACAATCCGAGCGTCGGCTTGATACCTACGATTCCGTTGATTGACGCCGGGCAGACGATGGAGCCGTCGGTCTCGCTTCCGACCGCGGCCGCCGCGTAGTTCGCGGAGATTGCACCGCCGGAGCCGGACGAGGAGCCGCACGGATTCCGGTCGAGCACGTAGGGATTTTTCCCCTGGCCTCCGCGTCCGCTCCAGCCGCTGGAGGAATGCGTCGACCGGAAGTTCGCCCATTCGCTGAGATTGGTCTTGCCGAGCAGAATGGCGCCAGCGTCGCGGAGCTTCCGGGCGATGAAAGCGTCGCCTGGAGCAATCGACCCTTCGAGTGCCAGCGAGCCCGCCGTCGTAGTCATGCGGTCGCCGGTGTCGATGTTGTCCTTCAGAAGGATTGGGATGCCGTGCAGCGGTCCTCGAACCCTTCGTTCAGCACGCTCCCGGTCGAGCGACGCGGCGATCGAGAGCGCGTCGGGATTGATGTCGAGCATGTGGTGCAGCGCCGGCCCGCGGTGATCGAGCGATTCTATGCGCTCCAGGTATTGTTGCGTGATGGAGCGCGCCGTTCGCTTGCCCGTCACCATGTCGCGCTGTAGACCGAGGATCGTCGCTTCCTCGAGGTCGAAGACGGCGTTCTCCAGGCCGCCTTTGAGACTTCCCAATTCTGATTCGCTCGGCAGCGCGTGGAGACCATTGAAACCGAGCGCCGGCAAGCCGCCGCCGAGGAGTGCGGCGCCGCCGAGGGCGCTGTGCCGGACGAAATCCCGCCTGCGCATCAGCCGATGTGACAGCTGGCGAGCCCGCGCTTCTCGAGATACTGCTGGTGGTAGTCCTCCGCTTCGTAAAAGGTCGAAGCCGGCGTGATCTCGCTGACAATTGGCCGCCGGTGCGTGCCGCTTCGGTCACGCTCGTTCTTCGACGCTTCGGCCGCGGCTCTCTGCTCCTCGTCGTGATAGAAGATTGCCGATCTGTACTGCTCTCCGACGTCGGGGCCCTGCCGATTGAGTGTCGTAGGGTCGTGATTCTCCCAGAAAACCGTCAGCAGATCGTCGTAGGTCAGTCGCGACGGATCATACTTGACCTCGACAACCTCGGCGTGGCCCGTGCGGCCGCTGCAGACGTCGCGATAAGTGGGATTCTCCAACGTTCCGCCGAGGTACCCGACTCTCGTCGAGAGCACACCGGGGATCTGTCTGTACGCGGCTTCCACTCCCCAGAAGCAGCCGGCACCGAACGTCGCAAGCTTCTCGGTCTCCAGCGTCTCATTCTTCTCCATTCTTTCTCCCTTGATTCATGTAGTGCGCGAGCAGATGGTGAAAGTGGTGGGTTCCGACTTCGCGCCGCGGAGAAAATCGCCCACGATTGTAAAGCCGCGAGCTCACTCCACGCTGCACGGACTCGACCACTTCTTCGTCTTCCATCTCGACTTTGTGCAAGTCGCCGCCCACGCCTTTTTCCCTGAGCGATTCCTTCCATATATACGGTATGAACGACACACGGGATCTGCCGGCGCCGAGCGGATTCACGACGTTCAGTGAGAGGCCCCACGGATAGAAATTCAGCATCACGTTCGGGAACAGCCAGAAATAGAACGCTGCGACACGTTTTCCGTGGTCGGGGTGACCGGCGGGCAGATCGAATACCACTTCACCCTGCTTGGCGATTCCCATCTGGAGACTGCCGGCTGGAAAAACCTCCGTGTAGTACGAGCTGTAATCGAGCTGCTCCGACAGTCCCTGATGCACATACGGGATGTGGAATTCCTCGAGATAGTTGTCGCAGTAGAGCGCCCAGTTGGCGTTGATCAGATACTCGCGGGATCCGTTTGGGTCCCGGCGGAACTGATCCAGCGGCATCCAGCCGACTCTTGCTTCGACCGGTGCGATCCATTCGTCGAATGAAATTGCCGGATCGAGACCCGTGAACAACAAAGGTCCCCATTTGCGGAGCGGCAGTCGTGGCAGGTCGTCCGTCGCGCTTGGAAAGCCCTCGGCACCATCGAACTCCGGCATCGACACGAACGAGCCGTCCATTGCGAAGCGCCGCCCGTGATAGCGGCAGCGGATGGTCTTTAGGTGGCCCTCGCCTTCGATGACCAGCGCGCCACGATGGGTGCACACATTCGAGAGACAACGAAGCTCGGCTGCTTCGTCCGAGACGAGAACGAGCGGCTCGTCCAGGCATCCCGCGAGGAGCGTGAACGGAAGCACGTGGCCCGGAGCTTTGACGCGCGCGGCGTCGCCGGCCCACTGCCAGCTTCGCGCAAACACTGACTCCTTCTGAAGCTCGTAGTAGGCCGGCTGGGAATACACTGCCGCGGGCAACGTCGAAGCGCGGGCAATGTTCGCGTCGATCTCTACTTGCGGGGTTTCGCTGCGGCGCGCTTCGGTACGAGCGGTTGCCTGTTCGGTCTCTGTATGCTTGCCGGCCATGAATGAGATTACGAAGTTTCCGCGAAACTTCCAGCCGCCGAAGCCAGTAGGGATTCTCAAAGGAGGGGTCCATGTTCGGTATGATTTCGCTTCTCATCGCGCTCGTAGCGGTGGTGCTTGGTTACAGTGGCGCGCGGAAGTTCGTCCGCGATCGCCTGCGTTACGTCGATGGTGCGCAGAAAGGCACAGCGCCGATTGTCGCCGGGATCGTCACGTTTCTCATCGCTCTCCCTGTTGTCTGGCTGCTCCCGCTCGTGGGGATAGGCACTGCGATAGCATTTGCGTTGAGCGTTGCCACAGGAGTCGCGGTGGGCGCGCGAGACATCAAGAGCGGCAACTACACGTCACTCCCGCGCGTCTAGCGTCCCACGACAATGACAGACTGGACACTCTAGTGTCCAATTCCCGTGACAACACGCGTCAGCGGACGTCTGGACTCAATCGTCTCAACCGTCCACGCTGCAATCGCTTAGAGTCTTTCGCACAAATCAAAAACCGTTCGGCACCGTAACTGCCCTCCTGGCCCCCGGATAGCATCAACTTTCGGTGACCGGGAGGTCTTGTGTTCAAAAAAATCGTCATTTCCGCCGTGGCACTCGCGGTAGCGTTTTCCATCGTCGCACCGTCCGCGTCCGCGCAGCGCAGCCGAACGAAGCGGCCGCAGCAGAGTGGCGCATCACTCGCCATCTCGCCGTACGCCGGCTACATGACATTCGGCGAGCTGATCGATGGTCCGCTAAATACCACTCTCAAGAGCAAAGCCGCGCCGATCTACGGCGTGCAGCTCAACCTGCCGCTTGGCAACACGATTTCAGTGTTCGGCAACGTCGGCTATACCGAGCCCGACTTGAGCGTAGGCTTGCCGCTACTCGGCAGCATCACGTTCGGGAAGAGCGCCGTGTGGCTGTACGACGCGGGGCTTCAGCTCAGCGCGCCGGGTTACGGTACGGGCGATCGCGGAATCTTCCCATTCATCCAGGTCGGCGCCGGTGCGATGAAGTACGACGTCGACGTCTCGGGATTCGGGCGGAGCGCAACGAACACCGCGTTCAACGCGGGGCTCGGCGTTGATATCCCGCTCGCGCAGAACATTGGCTTGCGCTTCGTCGCCAAGGACTACATCGGCAAGTTCGACTTCCAGGAGGCGACGCAGGTCGATATCGTCGACGCGAAGACCTCGCACAACGTCGCGCTCAGCGCAGGACTCAAGCTCGGCTTCTGAGAACTAATGTGACGGATTGGATCGGATCAGAGACGGATACTTCGTGGTCTGGAGTTCCTCTTCCTGAATGTCTCTGATCAGTTCCAATCCGTCGCATCCGTTTCAACGCGTTGAATTGCAGGGGGAATCTGGCGCCGGATCAGGACCGGGCCGGAGCGCTCGCGCACGATCGCACAGCTTCCGATAGAATTCGGGGGTAATAGCGCGTAGCATGGCGATTGAATATGGACGCGCGCACTTTGGCAACCCACGCGCCACTGAATACTGCATCCCCCTGCCTCGAACGACGGTCATGAAAAATTCTTCTGCTTACCGAATTATCTGGCTCGCCGCCGCGTCACTTCTCTCCGCAGCATGCGAGAGGGAAGAGCCGGTGAGAACGCGAGACGATATCGCGGCCGACTCTGCTCTGGCTGCAGACCTCGCGCTGGCAAATCGCGACACATTGCTGATCGACTCGATCGGGCGATTCGAGCCGCCCGGTGGCCTGGGGTCGGACACATCCCTGGCAGCCATCGATACCGTTGTCGCGCCGGGCGCACGGCCCCCGGAAATTGCAGCCCGGCCGACAGCTGTGCGGCCTGCACCGGTGCCTGCACCAGTGCCTGCACCAGCGAGATCGCGACCCGCTGCACCTCCGGCCGCGCCTCCTGCAGCCCCGACGGCGCGGCCATCGCCTCCGAGAGCAGTCGCGAAATCATCGCCGGCCCGACGGACAACAGGCGATCCCTGCAGCTCTCCGGGATTAGCCAATCAAACCCGGTGCGTGCACTCGAGGCTGGCCGAGACCGACAGGCGATTGAATGGTGTTTACCGCGCACTGATTACCGAGATGCGACGTCAGGAAGGCGTGCGGCCCGGCCAGAAGGATCCGCCGTCGGTGGAGCGGCTGCGCGCAGCGCAAAGGAGCTGGCTCGTCTATCGCGACACGGAATGCAGACGTCGCGGTCGCGGGAGCGAAGGTGAGCTGTGGGCGCGACCGCGTGTGGCGTGTCTCGGAGAATTCTCCGTGCGCCGCGCGAACGAGCTCGCCGACAATTTCAGCCGTCTCACCGCGCGGTGAGCAGAGGAACGAGAGCGGCCAAGAAAGGCGGTTGTCAGATCCGCTAGATCCAGCGACGCACGCTCACTTTGTAACTGTTGTATTCGTCGCCGAACTTCTGCTCGAGATAACGCTCCTCGCGCAGAACAACACCGCGGTGCATAACCAGCAGCACGAGCGGTAACAGCAGCAGAGGCCACGCGGAGTTCATCATGAGCGCGACTCCGATGTAGCCGAGAGTCAGCGCGAGGTACACAGGATTCCGAGTGATCCGAAAGGGTCCGCTCCGGATGATTGCCGTCGTCGGCCTGTACGGCATCACAGCCGTGTGCTTTCGCAGAAACTGAACGAATGCGGAAACGCCCAGCACAACTCCAACGGCAATGAGCGCAACACCGATCCACCACGCGTATTCCGGCGGCATGACTGGAAATGGATCCCTTCTGTCCATGTACAATCCAGCCGCCAGCGGCAACCCATAGATCAACGGCGGCGGGGCGACTACTCCCGGATTGTCAGCGTAGCCGTTGGACACTCCTCAATCCTGCGAAGTCTCATCAGGAGTCTTTCCATCGAGGAGCGAGACGGCAATCTCCACGTCGGCGCGTCTCACCATCAGCCTAATGGGGTGAAGCGAATGAAGCCACGGCATCATCCCGCCGGCATCGTCGGAGATGCGCGTGGAGGGAATGCCGTTCGCCTCGAGCACCGCTTCGGCGAGGCTGGCGTCCACGTCGTTGGAGAAGCTACGAATAACGTACAGGCCGTCGTCGTCGTCCTCGTCTGCCATCGGGCCTTCCTGTCGCTTCTACGGTGTCACACGCGCCGTGTTCTGCGGCGCGATCATGATGTGCGCCCAGGGCTTCCCCGGATACATGATCCACGGGCCGCCCGCGAGCGGGTTCGCTGTGAGGCCCGTCGACTCCGGTGTCGCATAGGGTGTGTAGACAACGTAGAGATACGAGGCGCCGTTCACCACGCCAGTCGCTGCGTCAACGCTGTCACGCGGCGCGAAGTACTGGTACAGAGCCGCGGGCCGCGTCGGCATCCTGTAGCGGCCCCGCTTCACGTCGGCGAGACGGACGCTGTCTATCGCTTCACGCGAAAGCTTGCGCGCCGTCAGCTCGCGACCACGCGCCATGAACGGGTCGAGCGATTTGTGGTAGCACGAAACATGGAACCGCTCCTGCCTCGGATCGTCGGCGAGGCAGATCATGTCGTTCGGTCCTCTCCGCAGCGTTACCAGCTTCCCGTCCGCACGGTATCCGAGCACTGTGGCATTGGCGCGCAGCGGCGCTGGCAGCGGACTCACTGCGGCCGCAAGCTGCCGGTCGACCGGAGCATAATTCACCGACTGACCATCAGCCTGCATCGACACAAAAGCCGTTCCGAGAATTGCGATGAATGTCGCGCTCTGCCTGATCAAATGGTGCTCCAGATGAAAGTGAAGATGGCTTCCCTGCGATCTACAGCGAGCTGCACCCGGCTCCCAGAGGCGGGTCTGCCTTGCCGTAGGTCTGCCTGACCATCTGCGACGATCCGGAGGGCGGCAAATACACGATGAATAAATTCGAGTACTGGCTTTCACAGATGTCTGGCAGCTTCGGACCGCCCAGTGCCTGGATGAGGGGTGGGATGGTTTTGCTGTGCCCCACGACGAGCACCTTCTTTCCGCGATGTCGAAGAACGGCCGCCAACGTGCTGTCCGTATCGCCCACCCTTCCAGCGTGCACGATTTCCGGGGTCACGCCGAGTGTTGTTGCGAGCGGCTCCGCAGTTTCCTGAGTGCGCCTGAACTGCGTCGTCAATATTGCCGCCACGCCCGCGGCGCCAAGCCTGCTCGCCAGCGCCTTCGCCCGCGCCTGCCCCTCCTCCGAAATCGACGGGTCTACCTCTCTGAGGTTCGCCTTCTCCGCGTGCCGCACCAGATACACCGTCGTCGAGCCTGGTTCGGGAGTCGGCTCTGGTACCACTGGAGCAGGAGCGCAGCCGGTGATGAGTGAGAATGCGGCGAACAACAGCTTTACGTGCATCTTTTTTGTCGATGTCATGAAGGTTGAATACGGGTTGGTGTCGGCCACTCGCGAGCTGAGCAGACACGGTATGTGGCGATTACGCCGGAGAAATGTCGCTCACCCAGCTGCTTGCGTGGAGCCCTTGCTCTCGTTGATCACTCGTTGCGCAGCTTCGCCCGGCATCTGCTCGTAACCCTTGAATCTCTGGACGAACGATCCGTGTCCGTGGGTCTTCGAATATAGATCGGTGGCGTAAAGATGGAGCTCGGCCTGAGGTACTACCGCTTTCACACGCGAGAGGCCTCCTGGAAGCGAATCTGTGCCGAGTATGTGTCCGCGCCGCGACGAAAGATCGCCAAGGACATCGCCGAGATACAGATCGGGTGTCGTGACCTCGAGCTCATCGAGCGGCTCGAGAAGCACCGGCTTGCATTTCGCCGCGACGGCGTTGAACGCCTGAATGCCCGCCATCTTGAAAGCCTGCTCGGATGAATCCACGGAGTGGTACGATCCGTCATACACCTCCACCTGGAAATCCACCATCGGATAACCGGCGAGAATGCCGTGGGCCGAGGCCTCCTGAATTCCCTTGTCCACCGCGGGGATGAATTTGGAGGGAATCGATCCGCCGACGATCGCGTTCACGAACTGGTACCCCGCGCCACGCCGCGTCGGAGCCATTCGCACCCAGCAATCTCCGAACTGGCCGCGTCCGCCGCTCTGTTTCCTGTGGCGTCCCTGGCCCTGACCCTTGCCGACGATTGTCTCCCGGTAAGCGATCTCGGGCTTCTTGAGCTCCGACTGAACGCCGTACTGGCGCTTGAGCCGAGCCATGACGACATCGAGGTGTCGCTCGCCGAGTCCGGAGACGATCGTCTCGTGCGTCTCGGGATTGTAGTGCGTCTGGAAGCTCACGTCCTCGTCGTGCAGGCGATGCAATCCCTGCTGAAGCTTCTCCTCGTCACCCCGCGCCGTCGCGTGGACGGCGTAAACCACCCTCGGCTCGGGGAACTCGATTGCCGGGAGGCGCACCGGATGCTCGCGCGTGGACAGGGTGTCGTTGGTATGCGTGTTCTTGAGCTTGGCGACGCAGCCGATGTCGCCCGGATGAAGGAACGGCACATCGACGCGCTCCTTTCCCTGCGGGATGGCGATGTGAGCCATCTTCTCGCCCACGCCTCGCGTCGCGTTGTAGACCTCCTGGCCGTTGTGCAGCGTCCCGGAGAACGTGCGGAAATACGAAACGTCCCCAACGTGCGGCTCGGCGTGCGTCTTGAAAACGAGCGCACTGAATGGGGCATTGTCGACCGCGTGGATCTCGACTGTGTGATCGCCTTCGGACCCGACGAAGGCGTGCAGCTCTTCCATTTCGTACGCGGTCGGCATGAGCTCGACGATCTTCGTGAGCAGTGCCTGCGTTCCGTAGGTGAGCTCGGATGAGCAGCAGAAGAGCGGGAACACCTCCTGTCGCTTCATCGCTTCCTTCATCGCCGTCAGCGCGTCAGCGCGCTCGATCTCCTCACCGCCCAGGTAGCGCTCGAGCAGAACGTCATCGGTCGCGGCGATGGTCTCGATTAGCTGCTCATAGTACTTGTCGAACTGTGCTTTGTTCTCGTCTGGAACGTCGACCTCGTCGTACTCGCCGACCTTCGTTCCTTTCCTGAAGAGATGGGCCTTTTTGTCGAAGAGATTCAGAATGCCGTGGAATTCCGGGCCTTCGCCGATCGGCACCTCGACTGGAATGACACGAGTCGTGAGTGTCGACTTGATCCCCTCGTAGACGGAATCGAACGAGGCGTGCTCCTTGTCGATCATCGATGCGACGAAGAGAATCGGGTCGCGCCTCGCCAGGGCTTCGTTGAACATGCGGGTGGTGCCGACTTCGACGCCCGCTGTGGCGCTGATGACGACGAGCGCGCCGTCGGCAGCGGTCAGGCCCGCAATCGCGTCACCCTGAAAATCGGAGTAGCCCGGCGTGTCGAGGAAATTGATCTTCGAGTCCATCCATTCGGCGTGGGCGCACGCCAGACTGATTGAAAAACCGCGCTCCGTTTCTTCTTTAGTGAAGTCGGTCAGCGCGGTTCCGTCACGAACAGACCCGTGACGCTTTGAGGTTCCGGACACGAATGCGAGGGCGTCTACCAGAGTGGTCTTGCCGCACGCGCCGTGTCCGACGACGGCAATGTTGCGAATGTCTTCGCTTTTATACTCGTGCATCATTCAGGGCTCTGCTCGGCGAGGGGGGTGGGGTGGGGTGGGGTGGGGTGGGGATTTTGTGCTGAGCCACGCCGCTTCTTGCCAATGTGGAGATCGCGGCGGGGTCGCCTCTGAAAAGTGAGCGAGGAGACAGCAGGGTGGCAAGGGCTCAGTCCGCCAGAAACGCTGCCGAGTACACCGCGGCGTTGAGTGCGACGACCACGAAGGCTGCAATTGCGTGATTTCTCCGCGAAACTTCGGGGGCAAAACGGGTTCGAAGGATATGGTGCTGGAGAAAACCCTCCGGATACGGCTCGACCCCGGCTTTTCGCCATGAAGCCTTCTCCCACGGAGTGAGAGGACACCCCAGGTCGAACGCGAGGGTCGCGAACGCCCAGGCGACGGCCGCGAGGTGGAGATAGATCATTCCCGGCCAACGCAGGACGAGGAGGCTCCCAAACAGCACGAAGGCCACGTACGCGACGTGTGCCGTGAGGATGACCCTTGCGACGAATCGGTGGATCATCCGTTATCGCGGTCGCGCCGGCAGCCGCGCGCTCTGGTATTCAACGCGGATTGGACCGAAGATTGGTCAATTCCACCGGAGCATAAGGTCGTGATCTTCGTCTTCATAGCCATCGGGTTCGCCGCCGGAATTCTCGCCGGTTTGTTCGGGGTGGGCGGGGGCCTGATCATCGTCCCCGCGCTGGTGCTGCTGGCTCATTTTACTCCGATTACCGCGATCGGAACTTCGCTCGCCGCGCTGCTCCTGCCCGTCGGAGCGCTGGGAGTATGGGAATACTACAGGAGGGGACACCTCAACATTCCGGCGGCTCTCTTTATCGCGGTTGGAATCCTCTTCGGCGCATTCCTCGGCGCCAAGCTGGCGCACCAGATGAGTCCCCTTCAGCTCAAGCGCGCGTTCGCCGTGTTCCTCGTCGTCGTTGCCGGCAGGATGTGGTTCTCATAATCGTCGAGAACTAGGCGCCAAACTGCTTCAGGTGGTGATCGATGTGCTTGTAGCCGAGTCTTCCCCATGCGCGGCGCGATAGAGTTCCGAACGCGGGGTGGCGCGGAAGCTCCGCGCCGGGCGGAAGGCTCGCGAACGCATCCATCATCTCCTTCAAGCTCTTGCACTCGGCGTCCCAGTCTTCGCATTCCCTGCCGAGAATCTCGGGTGCGGTGGGCGCACCCTTCGGGAATGGCGGACCGTAGATGATCAGCTGCTTGAGGGGAGTGAACCGCAGCGGGAGCTTCTTGTCTTCGGCCTTGAGCTTTCCGGTGGCCATCTTCATCGCGTCGACGAGGTGAGCGATCATCTGGCTCGCGCTCATCTTTCCCCACCGTCGGGGTGCGTCGGGTTTGAGGCGGTCGAGTCGCTGCGCCAGCTCGGCACGCGCGTTGGAATCCCAAAGAGTTTTCACTGCTCACTCCCCTTTTTTCTGGGAAAATACTAGTCCTCGAGAGCGACAGCGAGGCTTCTTGCTTTCGGGTTTTGTTCGGGTTAAAATCAGGGTAAGGCTATATGTCTGCCCTCCCTCTTCTCCGGTCGCTGCTCGAGCAGCGTTTTCCCGATGCGACTCCGGTCACTCATCGGACGGCGGAGCCGGTCACGACAGGGGTCCAGCCACTCGATGCAATTCTTCCAGGAGGCGGACTGCCGCGAGGTCGTCTCTCGGTGTGGCTTCCGAGAGGAGGAGCGACGGCGGTTTTGCGCGCGGCGTGTCACACTACCGTCGCCAACGGTGAGCGAGCGGCCTGGATCGACGCGCTCGGCACTATTGCCGGTGAATTCTGGGAGGAAGGGCCAGTGCTCGTTCGTCCCTCGAGTCGCATCAATTCACTTCGATGTGCGGAGGAATTGCTGCGCTGCGGGGGGTTCTCGCTATTGGTGCTGGCTGGCGCTGAGCCGGTGGGGACGGAGATGGTGCGCCTGTCGCGCTCGGCCCGTGAAGGTGGGAGTGCGTTCGTCGCGCTCACGTCGCACACTTCGATGGCGAGTCTTCGTCTGACGTCTCGGATACTTCCAGAGAGCTACCGTTGGCGAAGAAGTCCATTCGGCGATCCTGCAGAAGCGCGCTCGGCGATGATTCGCGTGCGGGCGTACTCACTGGGATGGAATCGTCAGACAGAGTTTTCGATTCCGATCGAGGCGCATGATCAGAGGATGTCCCTCGAAGCCGGCCCTATAGATCGGCGTGGTGTCAGGGTGAAGTGAGAGAACGCGGAGAAGGGAATTTGAACCGCAGAGAACGCGCCGCGA